>DAOVKF010000030.1 GCA_030631915.1 Candidatus Omnitrophota bacterium | reverse complement strand
GCTTATTTTGAATGTTTGCATGAATTGAAGCTCATTACTGATCTGGTTTACCGATACGGGATCTATGGCATGAGAAAAAGGGTATCTGACACGGCGGAGTACGGTGATATTACCAGAGGCAAGAGGATCATAGACCAGCGGACCCGCGAAGAGATGAAAAAGATACTCGAGGAGATCCAGTCCGGCGAATTCGCCAGGGAATGGATCGAGGAGAACGAGAAAGGAAGACCGAATTATAACAGGATAACGGAAGAGGAGAGGCAGCACCGGATCGAGAAGATCGGGGAAGAACTCCGGGGCATGATGCCCTGGCTTTGATGGCGGCGAACAGCAGGCAGAGGAGAGAGTAAGGCGATGAAAGGGAATAAAGTCATCATTTTTGATACTACCCTGAGGGACGGCGAGCAGACACCCGGAGCGAGTCTGAACGTGAAAGAGAAGGTCAAGATAGCCCTTCAACTGGACGCGCTTGGCGTGGATGTTATCGAAGCGGGATTTCCCCGTTCAAGCCCCGGTGATCTCGAGGCGGTGAGAGACGTGGCAAAGCATGTTACACGTCCGATCATATGCGGCCTTGCAAGAGCGACAAAAAAGGATATCGATGACGTCCATGAGGCCCTGAAAAAAGCTAAACGTCCCAGGGTACATGTCTTTCTCGCCACGTCCAGGATACACAGGGAATATAAGCTGCGGAAGGCCAAGGGGGATATCCTTAAGATCGCGGTCGAGGCCGTAAAGTACGCCAGGAAGATGTTCCCTGACGTTGAGTTCTCGCCGGAAGACGCTTCCCGCACTGAACTTAATTTTCTGGCTCAGGTTGTCGAGGCTGTTATCAAGGCCGGGGCCGGCACGGTCAATATCCCCGATACGGTCGGATATTCCGTACCGCAGGAATTCGGCGGGATAATCAGACATCTCATGGAAAATGTCCCTAATATAAACAAAGCGGTTGTCAGTGTCCACTGCCATAATGACCTCGGGCTCGGTGTCAGCAATTCTCTTGCCGCTGTCCTGAACGGCGCCCGTCAGGTTGAATGCACTGTGAACGGTCTGGGCGAAAGAGCCGGTAACGCGGCTCTGGAAGAGTTTGTAATGGGGCTTAATATGCGTAAAGACGTGTTCGGGAGCTTGAGCACGAATATCCGCACTAAAGAGTTATTTAAGACCAGCCGCCTTGTCAGCAAGCTGACAGGGATCGTTATACAGCCGAACAAAGCGGTGGTCGGAGACAACGCGTTCAGCCATGAATCCGGTATTCATCAGGACGGGGTGCTGAAAAAGAGGGTTACCTATGAGATCATGAAGCCGCAGGATATCGGTTTTAAAGGGAGCAGGATCGTGCTTGGTAAACTTTCGGGCAGGCACGCGTTTTTAAACAGGCTGAAGAAACTCGGATATTCCCTTTCCGGCGGGGAGCTGGACCAGGCGTTTACGCGGTTCAAATCTCTGGCGGACAAGAAGGCGAAAATATATGACGAGGACCTGGCGACTATCGTGGAAGAGGGGCTGGCCACTGTGCCGGAGAAATACAAACTTGTGGATTTTCGCGTTACCAGCGGGAACAGGATCTCTCCCATGGCAGAGGTCATACTGCGAAAGGGGAACGAGAAGCTGACGGCAAGCGCTACCGGCGACGGTCCGGTGGATGCGTGTTTCAAGACCATAGATAAGGCGATCGGCCGGAGAGGAAAATTGATCGACTATAAGGTCAGCGCCGTTACCGGCGGAAAAGACGCGCTGGGGGAAGCCAGTATCAGGGTCGCTTTTAAAAACAAGGTTGTAATAGGCAGGGCCTCGAGCACGGATGTCATCGAAGCGAGTGTCCTGGCATATGTAAACGCGATAAACCGGCTCTGGCAGAAGACAGAAGGCAGAAGATGATTTTTAGCGCCGTTTAAACTACCATGCGTTTTAAAAAAGGGAATAAGAGGATTTACGGTCTGCTGGGCAGGGAGATAAGTTACTCGTTGTCCCCGGTCATGCATAACGCCGCTTTCAGGCATTTTGAAATACCCGCCGAATATATGATCTTTGATATGGAAGAAGGGGGCGTGGACGGCTTTTTCCGGGACCGTATATTGAGCGGCGGCATAAGCGGGATAAACGTCACTGTCCCCTATAAGATAAAGATGAAAGAAACGCTGAGTGCGTGCGCGGGCTGCTCCATAGACGATGACGCGGAACTTCTGGGCGCGGTAAATACGGTTAAGGCCGGGGGAGAAGGAGCGACCGGATACAATACCGACGGTAAAGGATTTTATGCGGACCTCAGAAAGTCAACCGCATTTAACCCTCAGGGACAGGACATTTTTGTGCTGGGCGCGGGCGGCGCGGGTCGTGCAATATCTCTTTATCTGGCTTTTCTCTCTGGAGACACTCCAAAAAGCATAAACGTGTTTGACGTGGATGAAGCGAAATTATTCTCGCTGAAAGCTTTTTTTGACGCCAGCCGGGACCCCGGTATATTCCGTCCGGTCAAAGCCGGGGATATATCGGCCAGGATGAGGGGATGCGGCCTGGTCGTGAATGCCACCCCCATCGGCACCAAGAAAGAGGACCCTTTGCCTTTTTCAGCTGATAACCTGAGAGAAGGAATGGTTCTATATGATCTGGTGTATCACGGGGAGACAGAGCTCGTAAGACGCGCCAGAGAAAAAGGTCTTGTCGCGGTTAACGCGCTTGGCATGCTGATCGATCAGGCGGCGCTGGCGTTCGAGATATGGACCGAAATGCCGATAGAAGAGACCGGAAGGGTCATGACGGACGCTGTGAATGCCGAGATAGTAAAAAGGAAGAAGCAGCAAGGGCCATGTGCCGGGTAGCAAGGCTTAAATAGCAGGGGGAGAGTGAAATTTCTTTTTGTGTTTATCTTCGGGGCCGTGGTCGGCAGCTTTTTGAATGTTTGCATTTACAGGATACCCCGCGGAAAGTCTATTTTATGGCCCGGTTCCCGCTGTCCGGATTGTGACAGTCCGATCAGGCCGTTCGACAACATACCTCTGGTGAGCTTTTTGCTTTTGAGGGCAAAATGCCGTGACTGCGGGCATAAGATACCGTTAAGGTATTTTTTCGTGGAACTGATAACGGCCGTCAGCGGCGTGGTCCTTCTGTTTCACTTTCCGGCAAACCGCGCATTTTTTATTTACTGGTTTTTCGCGTGTATTTTGATCGTGGTCGTATTCATTGATATCGAGCACCGGGTGATCCCGGATATTTTCAGCATCCCGGGGATATTTGCCGGAATGATCTTCTCCGCGTTTTTCCTGAGCACGGCTGTCGGTTTTTCAGGAGAGCGGTTCATTGCCTCTTTACTCGGAGTGTTCACCGGTGCGGGGAGCATGTTTCTCATGGGTTTTCTGGGCGAGCTGGCATTTCACCGGCAGGCGCTCGGAGGCGGTGACATAAAGCTTATGGCCATGATAGGGGCTTTCATCGGATGGAAACTGGTTTTGCTGGTTTTTTTTATGGCTCCGGTGCTTGGTGTCGGGTTCGCGCTGTTTGCCCGCTTGAAAAAGGGGGATAAAGAGATCCCGTACGCGCCGTACCTGGCGCTGGGCGCGTTGATCAGTTTACTGTACGGCGATGAGGTCCTCAGGTATCTGTTTCCGGTATTATAGCGTAAACGGCTTTTTAAAAAAAACAGGGGTGAGAGATGTTGAGGTATATGACAGCCGGTGAGTCACATGGGAAAGGCATGATGGCCGTCCTGGACGGTGTTCCCGCGGGTCTGGACATGGACGAGGTTTTTATTAACGGAGAGCTGGCACGAAGAATGACAGGGTATGGCCGCGGCAAACGCATGAACATAGAAAAGGACAGGATCGAGGTGATCGCGGGATGCAAGGCGAACCGTACTATCGGCAGCCCTGTCGGCTTATTGATCCATAACAGGGATTACAGGATAGAAGAGCTTCCGGAGGTAACCAGTCCGCGGCCGGGACATGCCGACCTTGCCGGAATGCAAAAATATGATTTCAGGGACGCGAGAAATGTGCTTGAAAGGGCCAGCGCGCGCGAAACAGCGGCCCGGGTCGCCGCGGGCGCTGTGGCGAAGTTAATATTGAACGAGTTCGCTGTAAGGATATTGAGCCATGTTGTCATGATCGGGAAGGTCAGGGCAGATACAAAAGGCCTGTCGTTCGATGAGCTCCTGGCCCTTGCGGAAGGATCAGACGTCCGGAGCGCGGACAAGAGGGCCGCGGGACGGATGCGCGAAGAAATAGATAAAGCCGCGAAAGCGGGAGACACCCTTGGAGGGGTTTTTGAGGTAATAACCGAAGGCGTTCCCCCGGGCCTGGGTTCTTACGCGCAGTGGGACCGCAGGCTTGACGGGGCGCTGGCGCGTTCGGTCATGTCCATCCAGGCGGTGAAAGCCGTTTCGATCGGAGAGGGGATAGAGGCCGCGGGCATGTCCGGGGCCCGGACACATGACGCGATATATTATGATGAGGCGAAAGAGAGTTTTAAAAGGGCTACGAACAATGCCGGGGGTTTGGAAGGCGGTGTTACCAACGGTTCGGCCGTGGTTGTCAGGGGGTTCATGAAGCCGATCGCCACGCTGGGTTCGCCTTTAAGGTCGGTCGATATCAACACCAAGAAAGAGAGCGCTGCCGCTACCGAGAGATCGGACATTACGGCCGTGCCCGCCTGCGCGGTTGTGGCTGAAGCGGTGGTCGCGTTCGAGATAGCTTCGGCGTTTCTGGAGAAGTTCGGCGGAGATTCCATGGGGGAGACACGCAGGAATTTTGAAGCATATGGACGGCATCTGAAGGAAACGGGTTTAAGCTAAAGCGCTGTTTTTTTGTTCCAGATCATGAAAAATATCATATTTGTAGGATTTATGGGAGCGGGGAAGACCGCCATATCCAGGGCTATCGCGGAAGAGCTGAATAAGACTTACGTCAGCACTGACGGATTGATAGAAAAACGGGAGGGGGAATCCATCAGCGCGATCTTCGAGAAAAAGGGCGAAGGATATTTCCGGGAAGTCGAGAAATCCGTCATAAAAGAGGTTTGCGAACAGGACGATCAGGTGGTCGATACCGGCGGCGGCGCGGTCCTGGACCCGGAGAATCTTGACACCTTCAGGAAAAACGGCATAGTTATATGCCTCTGGGCCGATCCCGAGACCATACTGGCCAGAACGAAGAAGCACACACACAGGCCTCTGCTCAGAACGGATGATCCGAAACAGCGGATCCAGAAGCTTCTGGAGCACAGGAGGCCTTTTTATGAAAAGGCCGATTTTCACGTGGATACTACGATGGGAAATGTTACGGTTATAGTGGAGCGGATCGTCAGGCATGTAACACCGCTCGCGGGCGCTTATCCCGAAAAAGCGGAAGAAAGACCGGGTTTGAGGTTGTGGGAGCTTTTACTGGCCAAGCTTTTTCAGAAGGCCGCTACTCCTATCATGGTCACGGACAGTAATGGTGGAGTGGTCTTCGCGAATACAAGGTTCAAAAGATATTTCAAGGTGACCGGAACAAACGTGTCAGGGAGAAAATGGGTTGACATTGTGATCCCTAGATCCATGCGGAAAGCGGTCGCTACGAGGTTTGAGAAAATACTTAAGACCAGCGTTGCCTGTCAATTCCAGGTGCCTGTCCCGGATAAGAACAAAGGCGAAAAGTATTTTTGCTGGACCGCGAGTCCGTTAAAGGAAGACCACGGCCTGTTCGTGATGTTTGTCGGCCATCCGGCCACCGGAGGCCGGAAGAAGCTGGTAGATATCCATCCCGCCACGAACGGGGAGATACTGGACGTCATTTTAGCGAGTTCGGGCGAATACGCGCCGGACACCGCCAGACATTCTCTGAGGGTGATGTCTTACGCGGCGTCCCTGGCGGAGAGATTAAACATGCCCCCCGAGAGCATAGAGACCCTGAAAATAGCGTCGCTCTTGCACGATATAGGCAAGGTGGCTGTGGACGGGCGCATTCTTTTGAAAAAGGGAAAACTGGAGAAGCACGAGTTCGAGGAAATAAAAAAGCATCCGGGCTGGAGCGTCGCCATGATAAAACCGGTTTCTTTTCTGGCGCCGATCCTGCCGATCGTGATGAGCCACCACGAGAATTATGACGGAAGCGGTTATCCGAGAGGCATTAAGGGGAAAGATATACCGCTTGGCGCAAGAATACTCAGTATCGCTGATGTCTATGAGGCGTTGACCACGGACCGGCCTTATCGTAAGGCATGCACCAGGGAGGAAGCGGTCGAAATCCTGGAGGACGCAAAAGCATGGAAGCTGGACCCGGAGCTTACCGACATTTTTCTGGAAATGGTGCGGAACGGTCATCTGCATGAGGAGCCGTGTTAGACAAAAAGAACCGTGATATTATAGCGCTGAACATGGTCCCCGGCCTCGGGCCCAGGAGGATATTGTCCCTGCTTGAAGGGGTCAGGGATACTGAAGGCCTTTTTTCCATGTCTTCCGCTGAACTTGGAAAACGTGCGGGCGGAACGATTAAATGGGAGCGTGATCTGCGCTCTGTGAGAAACTCCAGCGGATACCTGGAGGAATTGTCATATATTAAAAATAATAACATATCGATACTTTGCTCCGGGGACGGGGCGTATCCCGAAGCCCTGCGCTGCATATATGACCCGCCGCCGGTCCTTTATTTCAAAGGCAGCCTCCAGAGGAACGATGCCGATGCGGTGGCCATTGTCGGCTCCAGAAGATGTTCCGCATACGGCCTTCAAATGGCGGAAAGACTGGCTTTTGATCTTGCGAAACAGGGAATAACCATTGTCAGCGGTATGGCCAGAGGGATAGATGAGGCCGCGCATAGAGGCGCTGTAAAGGCCGGGGGGCGGACAATAGCGGTTCTCGGCAGCGGGTTCAGATATGTATACCCCCCTGATTCGGAACGTCTCGTATCCCTTATCCTGGAGAACGGGGCGGTGATAACGGAATTCGCGTCCGGTGTGGAGCCGTTCAAAGGCAATTTTCCGCGCAGGAACAGGATCATCAGCGGTCTGGCCAAGGGAGTCGTGGTGGTGGAGGCGGCAAAAAAGAGCGGAGCGCTGATAACCGCGGATTTTGCGCTTGACCAGGGTAAGGAAGTATTTGCCGTTCCGGGAAGGGCTGATTTTTATACCTCCGGCGGTACTAACCGTCTCATACAGAACGGGGCGAAACTCGTGACCTGCGCGGAGGACATTTTAGAGGAACTGAACATGGAACCCGAAGCAAAGTGTCACGAAAGGCCTGAGGCAGGATGTTCCCGTGAGGAGCGTTTATCGGGTGCCGAGGAGAAAGTGATCAGGACACTGGATAAGAATACGCCTGTGCATATTGACAGGATCCAGGAATCCACGGGCATAGACCGGAGCAGATTGCCGGAGGTCCTTTTGAAAATGGAAATAAGAGATTTCATAAAACCATTACCGGGGAATACTTACGTTATAGCAGAAAAGAGTTAGGAGTTAGGAGTTGGCGTGAAGGCTGCTCCGGGGCATTCCGTACAGAAGCTTGAACGTCACACGTAGCTACAATTCCGACGCGGCCGAGCCTGGAAAAATAAAGTTTGAATAAAGGTACCTACTCAGACAGTCAGTGATAAGGTCGTTCTGGTAGGAGTATGGCAAACGACCGTTGCGTCCGTTCTGGTAGGAATGTCCCTGAGCAGGCTCAGTGCAGGGTGCAGGGGGAGTCAGAAGAGTCAGTACTCAGGAGTTACTTAAAAAGGGGTTATTATGCCGGCAAAGAAGAAGGCCAGGGCTCTGAAGAAAAGCGGCGGGACAAAAGGGAAATTTCTGGTTATCGTGGAGTCTCCGGCCAAGTCCAAAACGATCAATAAGATACTCGGCAGCGACTATAATGTCATGGCGAGTATGGGACACATGATCGATCTCCCGGCGAGCAGGATGGGCATTGATTTTAAAAACGATTTCCAGCCCGAGTACACTGTCATAAAAAAACGGAGTAAATATCTCAAGGCGCTGAAGGCGGAAGCAAAAACCGCCAGAGCCGTGTACCTGGCGGCTGACCCTGACAGGGAGGGAGAGGCCATATGCTGGCATATAAAAAACCAGCTGGAGAAGTACGGAGTTGATATTTACAGGATCAAGTTCGAAGAGATCACGGCCAGGGCGATCAGGGGGGCTTTTGAACATCAGGGCACGCTGGACATGAACAAAGTCAACGCCCAGCAGGCGCGCAGGATACTGGACAGGCTGGTCGGGTATTCACTGAGTCCGCTTCTGTGGAAAAAGATCAGCCGCGGTCTGAGCGCGGGAAGGGTCCAGTCAGTCGCTGTCAGGCTGATAGCGGACAGAGAAGAGGAGATCAATAAATTCAGATCCCGGGAGTACTGGGAGATAGACGCGATTTTAAGCAAGAAACAGCCCGCGGCCCCGGATAAGTTCAAGGCCAGACTTGTGAAATATCAAGGCGAAAAGGTTCATCTGGCGGATAAAACCGCGTCTGATAAGGCGGTTTCCGAATTAGGGAAGGAAAAGTTCATTGTCACAGGCGTAACACGAAAGGAGAAAAAAAGTTATCCGCGTGCGCCTTATACCACGTCGGTATTGCAGCAGGACGCGTTCAATAAACTGAATTTTTCGGCGAGCAAGACCATGAGGACCGCTCAAAGGCTGTACGAAGGAGCGGATATGGGAGAAGAAGGGAGCGTAGGGCTTATAACCTATATGCGCACGGATTCTGTCAGGATAGCGGGTGAGGCCGTTAAAGAGGCGAGGGCGCACATAGTGGATAAATACGGAGAAAAGTACTGCCCCCCCAAGCCGCCCGTGTATAGATCAAAAAAGGGCGCGCAGGAAGCACACGAAGCCATACGTCCGACACTGCCCCTGAGGCCGCCTGAAGCGGTATCCCGGTTTCTCGGCTCTGATGAGATGAAATTATATACGCTCATATGGAAAAGATTCGTTTCCAGCCAGATGCAGAACGCGGTTTACTCGGTGCTCAGCGTCAATATCGACGCCGGAGATTACAGGTTCAGGGCCGGCGGTGCGACGCTTATTATTGACGGGTTTCTGTGTGTTTACAGGGGCGCCGGTGATGTGGAAGGGGAGCCGCCGCAGATACCGCCGCTTGAAAAAGACGAAGAAGTCGAGCTTGTGGAGATACTTCCGGCGCAGCATTTCACCAAAGCCCCTCCGCGTTATTCGGACGCGTCTCTGGTAAAGGTCCTGGAAGAAAAGGGGATAGGCCGTCCGTCCACATATGCGCCCATTATCCGCACCATTATCGAACGGAACTATGTGCAGCGCGTGAATAAGTATTTTCGTCCCACGGAACTGGGACAGCTTGTGAACGGGCTCCTCGTGGAGAATTTCCCGAGTGTGGTGGACTATGAATTCACCGCGAAGCTGGAAAGTGAACTCGATGAAGTGGAGGAAGGCAGGACGGAATGGAAAAGCGTATTAAGGGCTTTTTACGGGCCGTTCGTGGAAAAACTTGAAAAAGCCAAAGAACGCATGAAACATGTCAACAAACAGGTTGTCAAGACCGACCAGATATGCGAGGAATGCGGCAGGCCGATGGTCATTAAATGGGGGCGCCGCGGCAAGTTCTTGAGCTGTTCGGGATTTCCGGAGTGCAGGAACGCAAGATCCATCACGACCGGCGTAAAATGCCCTGCGGATGGTTGTGACGGTGAACTTGTGGAGCGCAGGTCTTTCAGGGGCGTTTTCTACGGATGTTCAAAATATCCGAAATGCACTTATACCGCGAAGACCCTGCCCGAGGAGAAGCGCGGAGATGGGCAAGGAGATGAGCGCGGAGAGAGCGCGGTAGAGGATGGATAAGGATGAAGAGGTTCATATGGAAGTTCATGAATTATCTGGAGGTGGAGAGGAACTATTCACGACACACGTTGCGGAGCTACAGGTCCGATCTTCTGGAACTGGCGTCTTTTTTGAAAGACAGGCGCCCCGGCGAGGTTACACATGTTGATCTCAGGCTTTTTATGGCGAACCTGAAAAAGAGGAACTGCTCCCGGCGCACGATAGTGAGAAAAATCGCCGCGGTAAAATCGTTTTTCAAATTTCTTGTCAGGGAAAAACTCGTCATGGCCAATCCCGCGGATAGTGTCTTTACCCCGAAACTCGATAAGCGCCTGCCCGAATTTCTGGACCAGGCGAAAATCCTGGAATTGATCACCGCTCCGGTGAAGGATGATATTACCGGGCTCAGGGACAGGGCCATCCTGGAAGTATTGTATTCCACGGGGATACGTGTCAGCGAGCTTGCCGGGCTGGACAACGCGGACGTGGATCTCGTGTCCGGGGTCATTAAGGTCCGGGGTAAGGGGAAGAAGGAGAGGATCGCACTGCTGGGGGAAGAAGCGCAGCGCGCGGTCAGAGATTACTTGAGAAAAAGACAGGCAGCCGGCAAAGGCGGGCAAAAGATGCTTTTTCTGAACAAACGCGGCGGAAGGCTTTCCGATCGGGGTGTCCGGCGTCTTGTGGATAAATACGTGAGGCAGTGCAGTATGGAAAAAAAGATATCGCCTCATTCGATCCGTCATTCCTTTGCGACACATATGTTAAATAACGGAGCAGACCTCAGGAGTGTGCAGGAGCTTCTCGGGCACAAAAACCTGTCCACGACCCAGATATATACCCATCTCGATACGCGAAGGCTCAGAGAGGTTTACGCAAAAGCCCATCCGCGGGCTTAGCGCCGCATGGACCGGTTCCGCTCTCTATGGTTAGATTTTTTAAGGTGGTCGAGTCATGAGATTTTTATACGATCTGTTCTTTCTGGCATTCGGCCTGCTGTACGTCCCATATCTTCTTATTAAGGGAAAACTGCACAGGGATTTCCCCCAGAGGATGGGGTTTTTGCCTGACAGCGTGAAAAATATCAGAAGGCCCGTATGGATACACGCGGTAAGCGTCGGCGAGGCTGTCCTGGCAGCCAGGCTGGCCGCCGGGATAAAAAAAAGCTCTCCGCATCTTAAAGTAATTGTTTCAACGACCACGCAGACAGGGAACAGCGTGATCCGGACCAGAGGCCGCGGCATGGTGGACGCTGTTTTTTATTCCCCCCTGGATCTAAGGGCCGTTGTGTCCCGTATTGTCGGGCTGATAGATCCGGCGCTCTATGTCATGGTGGAAACGGAGCTGTGGCC
This sequence comes from Candidatus Omnitrophota bacterium, assembly GCA_030631915.1. Lineage (GTDB taxonomy): Bacteria > Omnitrophota > Gorgyraeia > Tantalellales > Tantalellaceae > DAOVKF01. Next base: position 2,207 of record DAOVKF010000030.1, on the reverse strand, counting down.
CAACCTTCTGCTGGAACTGCATTCGAAGGGTGTCCCTGTGGTCCTGGCCAACGGAAGGATATCCGATGTGTCCTTCCGGAATTACAAAAAGATAAGTTTGATCATGCGGCATATCCTGGACAAGGTGGATCTTTATTGCATGCAATCCGAAAGGGACGCTGAAAGAATAAGGGCGCTGGGCGCCCCCGGCGACAGGGTGCGCGTAGCCGGCAATTTAAAGTTTGACGAAGTCTCCGCTTCTTCGGGCCCCCGCGACTATTCAAAAAAAGATTTCGGGTTCAACGAAAGCGATAAAGTCATTGTCGCCGGCAGCACCCATTTTCCGGAGGAACAGGACCTGATCGATATTTATAAAGGCCTGAAGAGGGAACACGGCAGCCTGAAACTCATACTGGCTCCCAGGCATATTGAGAGAGCCGATGCCATAGGCATATACATCGAAAAGAGCGGCATGAAATATTGCCGGTTTTCGTCTGTTCTGCCCGGAACAAAGCATATCCCGGCCGGGAACGAGGTGGCCCTGATAGACACAGTCGGGCATCTGAAGGATATCTACCGGGTCGCGGACCTGATCTTTGTGGGAGGGAGCCTTGTGCGGAAGGGGGGGCAGAATCCCATAGAAGGAGCCCTCTCAGGTAAGGCGGTCGTTTTCGGACCGCATATGTTTAATTTTCGCGAGATAACGGAAATATTTCTTGAGGGAGAAGCGGCGGTAAGGGTAAAGGACAGAGGCGAACTGGCCGCTGTCTTTAGTGACCTGCTTGAAAATGACGAAAAAAGGGAGCGGCTCGCTTTTAACGCCGGCAGGATCATAAAAGAGAACTCAGGGGCCACGGAAAGGACCTTGCGGGTGATAGCGCCCTTGCTTGGCGACCGGTGAAGGGGAGTTTGGAGGGAATGCCCCGGAGCAGGCGTAGTGCGAGGAGAGAGTCAGAGCGAGGAGTTTGGGGAGTCAGGAGTCGGATGAGGAGTTTCAGGTCATATATAGTTTCCCTGATGAAGGATGAACGCGCAAGAGGCGCGGATAAGGCCGTGAAGGCGCTCTTGCGTCTTTTGTCCGGGCTCTATGCGCTGGGGGTAAGATCCGCAGACTGGCAGTATCGCTCGGGCATGCGTTCCCAGCGGAAGGTCCCGGTGCCCGTTGTCAGCGTGGGCAACATTACTGCCGGGGGAACGGGCAAGACCCCGTTCACCATATACCTGGCGGATCGTTTTTTGAGCGCCGGGAGAAAACCCGCGATACTTATCAGGGGTTACGGTGATGATGAGCACAGGATGCTCGCTCATGAACTTCCGGATGTGCCTGTGTTCGTCGGACAGGATAGAGTGAGGAGCGCGAACGCGGCTGTAAAAAAAGGACTGGACGTGGTCATTCTTGATGATGGATTTCAGCACCGCAGGATCCGGCGCGACCTCGATATTTTACTGCTGGACAGCGCCGCGCCGGTCGGCAATGGTCTTTTACTGCCGCGCGGAATATTAAGAGAGCCGGTCACTTCCCTGAAAAGGGCTGACCTGATAATACTGACCAAATCCGACAGAATAACCCGGGAACAGAAGCAGGGGCTTATCAAGAGATTAAGTGTCCTGGCCCCGGGTGTGCCGGTCGCGGTTTCCAGGCACAAACCGGTCTTTTTTACCGATGTGACGCAAAAAACTTATTCTCCGGAATATCTGAGCGGAAAGAGCATATGCCTGGTCAGCGGGATAGCGGATCCGGATTATTTCGCGTGGACGATAAGGGGTCTGGGCGGCGTGGTCGCGGACAGGCTTGATCTCGCGGACCATCACGTGTATCAGCAGAGCGATGTTGACAGGATAAGTGCGAGATGCTTGAATGACAGGATCGACGCGGTCGCGGTTACGGGCAAGGACTATATTAAAATGCGGGACCTGGACCTTTCGGCCATTGAGGAAAAACTGTTTATCCTGCATATCGCGATAGAAATACTGGAGGGGGAGGAGGAGATAATTGCTGGACTTGATAGCAGCGTTCCTTGTTAGGGGCCTGAACCTTTTTTTTCATGTCATGCCCGTAAGGTTCAACCTGTGGCTGGGGAGAAGCGCGGGCAGACTGGTATATCTTATGGGAGGGAAAAGGTGCCGGGTCACTTATGCCAATCTCAAGGCCGCTTTTTGCGGAGAGAAGACCCCGGAGGAGATCAGGCGCGTGACAGAAGGCGTTTACAGGGATACCGGACAGACCT
>DAOVKF010000068.1 GCA_030631915.1 Candidatus Omnitrophota bacterium | reverse complement strand
TATGAAGAGGTTCGGGTATTCCAATGCGATGCAGATCCCGCGTGTCGACAAAGTCGTGGTCAATGTCGGGATGGGAGACATGGCCCATGACAAGGATCTGATCGAAAGCGTGCGTGATGAACTGGCGGCAATTACGGGGCAGAAGCCCGCTCTTACAAAAGCCAGGAAGGCTATCTCTAATTTTAAAATAAGAGAGGGTTCCGCCGTGGGCTATAAGACGACACTTCGCGGCAGTCGCATGTATGATTTTCTCGACCGTCTGATCAATTTTTGCATACCCAGGATAAGAGATTTCAGGGGTTTGTCCCGGTCGGCTTTTGATGAGCAGGGTAATTATACGCTGGGGATAAAGGAGCAGGCCATATTTCCGGAGTTAGATCTGGATAAGATCCCCAGGACGCACGGCATGGATGTCTGCATTGTCACGACAGGAAGGTCGAAAGAAGAAGCCATGGGGCTTCTGGAAGCTTTTGGCATGCCGTTTGTCAGAAAAAAGGATTGATATGGCAAAAACGTCGCTTATTGAAAAAGCAAAACGAAAACCAAAATTCAGCACCAGGGTTATAACAAGATGCCAGATCTGTGGTAGAAAAAAAGGTTATATGAGGCGCTTCAAGCTGTGCCGGATATGTTTCAGGGAACTGGCATCCCGCGGTAATATACCAGGCATTCATAAGGCAAGCTGGTAAGGGTAGTTTGGAGTCATTGAGCGGGGGCTTCCCGCGATGACGCGCTATTCCTGTTTTGCGGAAGAGTTTTTATCCATACATAAGGAGAGAGGAAATGAGCGTTACGGATTTGATAGCCGATCAGATGACGGTCATACGGAACGGTATAATGGCGGGTAAAAAAGACGTTATTATAAAGAAGTCGGGGATCATCGAGGGTATTGTCGGTATAATAAAAAAGGAAGGCTTTATCACCGATTATGCGCTTATCGAGGATAACAGGCAAAACAGGCTCAAGATATATTTTAAGAGCCTTGCGGACGGGACGCCGGTCCTGGAAAATATTCAGAGGGTCTCGAGGCCGGGTCGCCGTTATTATGTAACAGCCAAAAAAGTCAAAAAAGTTATGGGAGGTGTCGGCATAGCGATCCTTTCCACGAGCAAAGGGCTGTTTACGGACCAGGAAGCGAGAGAACAGGGCGTGGGCGGTGAAGTTATCTGCCGCGTCTGGTAGGACGCGGATTTTCCGGGTTGCAAGGACATTATAAGGGAGCGAGTAAGATGTCGAGGGTGGGGAGACGGTTAATAGACATTCCCGATGGTATAAAGATAGGGGTGGAAGACGGCACGGTCAGGGTAGAGGCCAGGGGGGATACCCTTGAGCATGTGATACCCGCCGGATTCACGGTCGAGATCAACGATAAAAAAGTGGAAGTCAAACGGCCTTCGGATTCACGCAGGGACAGGTCCCTGCATGGGACGACAAGAAGCCTTATACAGAATATGATCACAGGGCTCAAGGATGGGTTTCAGAAAAATCTTGAGATCCATGGTGTCGGCTATAAGGCGCAGATGAAGGGAAAAGTCCTGGCCCTGGAAATAGGTAAATCACATACTGTGGATTTTGAGGTGCCGGAAGGGATAATCGTGGAGGCCCCGGCCCCGACACAGATAGCTGTAAAGGGCATCGATAAGCAAAAAGTCGGTAAAGTGGCGGCGGAAATAAGAGCGCTTTACCCCCCGGAACCGTACAAAGGCAAGGGCATAAAATATTCCGGGGAACACATTCGCCGCAAGCAGGGAAAGAGCATAGCGTAGCCGGCGGGTATGGGCTGTGGTCAGGAGAGACGCAGGAGAAAGAGAAGGAAGCAAGATGAGGAAGGCAGAAAGAAGGACGCGGCGGAAAAAGACGATAAGGAAAAAGATATCCGGGACCGGTGAAAAGCCCCGGATGTGTATCCATAAAAGCAACAGGAACATATATGTCCAGATCATAAACGATGTTGAAGGTAAGACATTATGCGGGTTGTCCACTCGATCGCGGACGGTCAGGGACAGGTTCAGCACTTTCAGCACAAAGAATACGGGTGCTGCTGTTATACTTGGCGAAGAAATAGCGGGTATGGCGCTTCCAAAGGGGATCAAAAAGGTCGTGTTCGACCGGTCCGGATACGGGTATCACGGTGTGGTCAAGATCTTCGCCGATACTGCCAGGGAAAAGGGACTGGACTTTTAGCGGCGCGAATATCTATAGTAATCCGTGAATCGACGGGGGGTATAATGACGGAAGAGGAGAAAAACATTAACGCGGATCTGACGGAACGGAAAGAGGTCGAAGGGACGCCCGATCCGGCTGAGAGCGGGTCCGGCGGCGCGGAACCGGCCGAAAAGGAACCGGCTGAAAAGGAACCGGCTGAAAAGGAACCGGCTGAAAAGGAACCGGCTGAAAAGGAACCGGCTGAAAAGGAACCGGCCGAAAAGGAACCGGCTGAAAAGGAACCGGCTGAAAAGGAACCGGCCGAAAAGGAACCGGCCGAAAAGGAGCCGGAAAGAAAGCCTGACGCCTTTTTCGGTGCAAAGGGCCGCGAAAGATCCGGATCCGAAGAGATCATCGAACGTGTTGTAAGGATAGGCAGGGTGTCGAAGGTCGTGAAAGGCGGAAAGAATTTTTCTTTTAATGCCATTGTCGTGGCCGGGAACGGACAAGGCAGCGTCGGTATCGGGTTCGGTAAATCGAACGAGGTCGTGGGGGCTATTACCAAAGGGACCGCGGACGCCAAAAAGAATCTTCGAAAAATACGTTTAAAGGAAAATACCATTCCCCATGAGGTGACCGGCGAGTTTAAAGCCGCCAGGGTGCTGTTGAAACCCGCGGGGCCGGGCACCGGAGTCATAGCGGGCGGGACGGTCAGGGCTCTCTGTGACGCCGTGGGCATAAAAAATATCCTGACAAAAAGTCTCGGTTCAAGAAATCCGGTCAATGTCGTCAAGGCTACAATGGTTGGTTTTTTGAAATTGAGATCAAAAAGAAGAGGATAAGATGGTTCTCAGGATAGAAGATATACGAAAGCCCGCGGGTCTGAAGGATAAAGGCAAACGCAAGGGCAGGGGCGTAGGTTCAGGACGCGGCAAGACTTCCGGGCGGGGCCATAAAGGCGCGAAGTCCCGTTCCGGCGGCGGGGTTTACACGCCCGGTTACGAGGGCGGCCAGATGCCGCTGGTAAGACGCGTGCCTAAAAGAGGGTTTACGAATAAGTTCAAGAAAGAATGGAACATTGTCAATGTCGGCTCTTTACAGAACATGGAAAAAGTCGAGGGAGGAGCCGTGGTGGATAAAGAGTTCCTGCTCAAGAGCGGGGTGTTGAAAAAAAGCAGATTGCCGCTTAAGATCCTGGGCAAGGGAAAGCTGGACAAATCCCTGACCGTCAGGGCCAGGGCTTTTTCATCCGGCGCGAGAAAGGCCATTGAAGAAGCCGGAGGTACGGCCGAGGTTGATGGGGAAAACAGGCCACAGACGGCAGTAAAAGGGTCCAAAAGTGCTTGAATCTTTCACGAATGTTTTTAAAGTTCCGGACCTGAAGAAGAAAATACTGTTCACGTTCGGGTTGATAGCGGTCTATCGGATCGGGGCGTTCATACCCACGCCGGGCATAGACGGCGCAAAACTGGCGCAGTTCTTTGACAATATAGCCAAGACACAGGGGGGGACACTGTTCGGGATAATGAACATGTTCTCGGGAGGCGCCATGCGCCGCCTGACCATATTCGCGCTCGGGATCATGCCTTATATCTCCGCCTCGATCATTATCCAGCTTCTAACGACAGTGATACCCGCTCTGGAGCGCCTGGCCAAACAGGGAGAGGAAGGGAGAAAGACGATCATCCAGTATACACGGTATGGAACGGTCGTCCTTTCGGTGATACAGGCGTTCTTTATAGCTTTATGGCTGGAAAATCCGACGCGTTTTCAGGGTATGCAGATCGTTGCAAATCCCGGATGGGGTTTCCGTTTCCTTACCGTGGTCACCCTTACAACGGGAACGGCTTTCATAATGTGGCTGGGAGAGCAGATCCAGGAGAAGGGCGTGGGTAACGGGATATCGCTGATCATTACCGCCGGTATTGTCTCAAGGCTGCCCTCCGCGGTATTTCAGATGGTAACCCTTCTCACTCCCGGCACACAGGGCGAGGCCCAGATCGATCCGTTCAAGCTGGTCTTTCTGCTTTTTATGTTCGTTGCGGTTGTCGTGTCCGTAGTCCTGATAACCCAGGGACAGAGAAAAATACCGGTTCAATACGCCAAGAGGGTCGTTGGACGAAAGATATACGGCGGACAGAGTACGTATATCCCCCTGAGGGTTAATCAGAGCGGGGTCATACCTATCATTTTCGCTCAGTCCATCATACTGTTCCCTGCGACGATCGCCGGGATCGTCCCAAACAGGGCGATACAGGGTGTGGCAAGTTCCCTGATGATGGGCAGGCCGTTTTATTATGTCATATATTCGCTTCTGATACTGTTTTTCGCTTATTTCTATGCCGCGATAACCTTTAACCCCATAGATATGGCGAACAACATGAAACGGTACGGAGGTTTTGTCCCGGGTATAAGACCAGGGCGTCAGACGGCGGAATATCTGGATTTTATCATGACCCGGATCACGCTGCCCGGCGCGGTGTTCCTGACGATCATCGCGATTTTGCCCACTATTATAAACAGTAAACTGGGCATTCCGTATCTTGTGGCGAGTTTTTTCGGAGGGACAGGACTTCTGATCATTGTCGGCGTTATGCTTGACACCATGAGACAGATCGAATCTCATCTTTTGATGAGACATTATGAGGGTTTCATGAAAAAGGGAAGAGTAAGGGGACGGATCTAATGGCGGAGGAAGACAAGAGATGAACATGGTCCTTCTTGGGCCGCCGGGAGCGGGTAAAGGCACACAGGCGGGATTTCTTACCACAGCGTATGATCTCCTTCACGTTTCTACGGGTGATATGCTCAGGGAGACAGTAAAGGAAGACAGCAAAACAGGCCGGGAAATAGCGGAGTATATGAACAGGGGGGAACTGGTCGCGGATTCCATAGTTACCCGGGCGGTAATAGAGAGAATGAGCAGGCCTGACGCGGGAGCGGGCGTCATCCTTGACGGCTATCCGCGGACACGGACACAGGCAGAATCGCTTGATAGATCACTGAAGGAGTCGGGTAAGTCGCTGGACGTGGTCTTTTATTTCAAGACATCCGAGGACGTGGCTATACGGAGACTGTCCGGCAGACGGGTCTGTGAAAACTGCGGCAGGAATTACCATGTGGTCAACATGCCGCCGTCAAAAGACGGGGTATGCGATATATGCGGCGAAAAATTGTTCCAGCGTGAAGATGACAGGCCGGAAACCGTGAAGAACCGTTTGTTCGTCTATGGTGAAAGCACCGAGGACCTTATTGAATATTACCGGGCCAGTGGTTTATTGAGAGAAGTCAACGGCGATACCCCGGCAGAAGAACTTTTTGAAGAGATAAAGGCTCTTCTCCTTAAAGAAAGCCTGATATAGATGACGATCCTGACAGATGAAACAGAGATCCGGAAGATAAGGGGATCAGGCCGGATAATTAAAGAGATCTTTGACTGGTTAAAGGACAACATCCGTGAAGGGATATCCACTGCCGCTCTTGACCGGGAGATAGAAACGATCATAAGGCAAAAAGGCGGAGAGCCGGCTTTTAAGGGATACAGGGGATATCCGGCGTCTAGCTGTGTTTCGGTCAATGAGGTGGTGGTCCACGGCATACCGTCAGACCGTATCATTTTAAAAGACGGAGATATCGTAAGCATAGACATCGGGGTCAGGAAGAACGATTATTTTACGGACGCTGCCAGGACGTTTGCTTTGGGCGGGGTCAGTGAAGAAGCCCGGAAACTGATCAGGGTTACCGAGAAGAGCCTGTGCGAGGGGATGAGCAAGGCGGTCGTTGGCAACAGTATAAGCGATATCTCAGGCGCCATAGAGCGGACGATCAGAAAGAGCGGATATCAGGAAGTCAGGACATTTGTCGGTCATGGGACTGGCCGCGAACTGCATGAATCTCCGGAGATCCCTAACTGGCGCGAAAAAGGCAGAGGATCGACGCGGTTAAAAAAAGGACTGGTCCTGGCGATAGAACCGATGGTAAATATCGGCACACGGGAAGTCAGGATACTGGCTGACGGTTGGACCGCTGTGACAAAGGACGGGAAGCTTTCCGCTCATTTTGAGCATACTGTTATTGTGGGAAAAGGAAAAGCGGAGGCATTGACATGAGCCCCAAGGAAGAAGCCATAGTTGTTGAAGGTGAGGTCGTCGAGGTATTGCCCAACGCGAGGTTCAGGGTCAAATTGAAAGACGGTCATATAATGACCGCTCATGTTTCGGGAAAGATGAGGATGTATTTTATCCGGATAGTGCCGGGTGATACCGTTACAGTCGAGCTGTCGCCGTACGATCTAGAAAGAGGAAGGATCACGAGGAGAGAGAGATAGACATGAAAGTCCGATCCAGTGTGCGAAAGATATGCCCGAAATGCAAGATCGTAAAAAGAAAGGGCGTGGTCAGGGTCATCTGCAGCGACCCGAAACACAAACAGAGACAGGGGTAATAATGCCGAGGATAATAGGGATTGACATACCGAAAGAGAAACGAATAGAGATCGCGCTGACTTATATATGCGGTATAGGGAGGACCTTATCCAGGAGGATACTGGAAGAGGCGGGTATCGAGGCCGGGAAAAAAGCCAATGACCTTGATGACCAAGAGGTAACGGCCATTACACATATCATTCAGGAGAGATACAGGGTCGAGGGGGACCTTCGCAGAGAGTCCACGGCAAACATAAAAAGGCTTATGAGCATCGGCGTATACCGGGGGTGGAGGCATAAGAGGAATCTTCCGGCAAGGGGACAGAGGACCCGGTCAAACGCCAGGACGCGCAAGGGTCCTAAAAAGACCATCGGTATTATGCGGGACAAGACAGTCAGGAAGGCGACGAAGCCGGCGTGAGATACCCGAGTAGTTGCGAAAAATGATCTAAAAAGGGAGATGTGAGGTGCAGAAGACAAAGACGAAAAGGCGCAAAAAGATACTGACAAAGGTTTCAAGCGGGATGATGCATGTTCATGCCACCTTCAACAATACCATCGTGACGGTCACGGACCTGAAGGGAAAGGTCCTGTGCTGGAGTTCGGCCGGAACCTCCGGGTTCAAGGGCTCAAGAAAATCCACGCCTTTTGCGGCCAGTATAGCGGCAAGAGAAGCCGCGAAAAAAGCGCGGGAACACGGTATAAGCGATATAAAGATCCGGCTCAAGGGGCCCGGCCCGGGCAAGGAAAGCGCTGTGAGAAGTTTGAGGGCCGAAGGGTTCATTGTAAAAGGGATCCTTGACGTCACCCCCATGCCGCATAACGGCTGCAGGCCCAAGAAGCGGAGGAGGGTTTAAAGGGCGGAGGGGTCCTGGTAGGAACATGGTAAACAATCGTTACTTCTGTAAGGGGGATGCCTGAGCAGTTGCTTGATACTGAAAAACAGGGAGTGAGTTAAATGGCCAGAAGACTGGGAGCGACATGCCGGCTTTGCCGGAGGGAAGGGGAAAAACTCTTTTTAAAGGGATTGAGATGTTCTACGGATAGCTGTACGCTGGCAAGAAGAGAATACGCCCCGGGGCAGCATGGACAGAAGCGGAGACGCGGTAAAAAGTCGAACTATGCCGTGCAGTTGAGAGAGAAACAGAAAGCGAAAAGGATCTACGGCATTCTGGAGCGTCAGTTCAAAAACTATTTCGCGAAGGCCGAAAGAGCTAAAGGTGTTACGGGCGAGGTGCTTTTGCAGCTTCTGGAAAGGCGTCTTGATAATGTGGTTTACAAAGCCTGTTTCGCTGAATCGCGGGCAAAGTCCCGTCAGCTCGTAAGGCACCGTTTCGTAAAGGTCAACGGACGCAAGGTGGATATCCCATCCTTTCTTGTAAGCGCGGGTGATAGCATAGCCATGGCGGGGAAAGACGAACAGTTGAAAGCTATCCGCGAGACAACAAAACTTTTAGAGGATCGCGGCATTCCGGATTGGATAGAAGTTTCGGCTGACGATCTAACGCTTAAGGTCAAGGATCTACCGACAAAGAAAGATATAGGGATAGCCATAGAGGAGAGTCTTATCGTGGAATTGTATTCCAAGTAATTGCAGAATATAGACCATTTTCCCCGGTGCCTGGTAACAAAAGCGGGGTGAAGCCGATCAATCAACAGGAGGACATGCGAGATGGGAGTTAAATTAAAGAATTTTGAACTGCCGAAAAGCATAGTTTTTGAAGAAGATACATATTCACCGAGCTATGGAAAAATCATAGCCGAGCCGTTCGAAAAAGGGTATGGAATTACGATCGGGAATTCACTCAGAAGGATATTGCTTTCTTCGATAGAGGGGGCCGCG
>DAOVKF010000211.1 GCA_030631915.1 Candidatus Omnitrophota bacterium | reverse complement strand
TACTTCATTATAGTAAGGATTGTCAAGCTGTTCGTGCCATCCCGCCTGAACACGATCCCATTCAATGATCCATCATCTCATCGATCGCCTCACAGACCTCTTCCGGCCCGATGTCCAGCAGGTCTTTTCCTTTCCCGGGAGAGATCACCCTGACGTTCTCCCCTCCCGGCGCCCACTGCCCGGGATCATTGATACCGCTGAAAAGTATGACCGCCGGGATACCCGCCGCGGCCGCCATATGAGCCGGGGCTGAATCCACGCCGACAAATAAGGAAGCGTGCTTCAAAATATGATATAAGGCCCCCAGAGACGTCTTTCCCGTGATATCGATCAAGCGGATGTCTGCCGGGTCTTTGATCTTTTTCACTTCTTCGGTATCCCCGGCCGTTCCAGCCGCCACCGGGATGAATCGTTTCTCGTTAGAAAGATACCGTGCCACGGCCGCGAACTTCCCCGGATCCCACTTTTTTGTCCCATGGCCGGGGACTGCGTGTAAAACCGCGTATTTACCATGGAGCCCGTGTTCCCTGATCAGCGCTTCCCCGGTTTTCGCGTCATTTTCCGGAAAACACAGACTCACTTCCGGCGTTCCACCCTCAACGCCCAGGGCTCTCAAAAGTTCCATGTTCCTGTCCGTCTCATGCATTACTCCTTCATACGGCACATTATGGGTCAGGAGAAAACCGCCGCCGGTTATGCCGTATCCCACGCGGCATTTTGTCCCGGACAGGAACATGGCCAGTATGTGCCGGAAATCACCCCTCAGGTCGACCGCTATATCGTAATCCCCTCTTTTTATAATGCCCCTCATCGTGAACAGCCCTTTGATATGACCCGCGAACCCCGGACAGCGCCTGTCAAACCATGGCGGATCGAACTGTATGATATTGTCTATATCAGGGTTGTTCTCAAGGATATCCTTTGCCCAGGAAGGCGCGAGGAAATCTATGACAGCCCCTGGAAACGCTTTTCTTACCGGTCCCAGTATCGCGGTGGCATTGATGACATCCCCGATATGGTCGGCCCTGATAAGCAGTATCCTGTCCGGAACGGACGGCTTGTTCCGGCCGGCCGATCTTAGCGGAAAGAACAGTATATTGCCGATCACGTCAAACAAGGCAAAGAACAATATATATATTTTTTTCCTGTAAACATACATCGCAGCTATTCCACTTTTACCGCCGAGAAAGCGTCCAGTCCGGACAATATGACTCTTCCCTTTATGCCTGTATCCCGCAAATCCTCTGTTTTCGCCACAATGACCGCGCCTTTTTGTGCCGATATTTCCGCGAGTTCCCTGTCCGAATGAATGTTCCTGCTGAAACCGCCAAAATAGAACTGCACGCCGGGGTCCCCGATCTCATAAAGATACACGCCTCCGGCGCTGGATGACGCCTTTTTGACCGTCCCCGCGAAATTCTTTATCCCCGGGTTATGGTCAAGGGTGAAAAT
>DAOVKF010000076.1 GCA_030631915.1 Candidatus Omnitrophota bacterium | reverse complement strand
TATCGTATTCTTCCTGAATATGCCGCAGTTCTTCCCCGCTCAGGTCCCATTCCGCGGCTGAAAGGTTTTTCCGCAACTGATCCCGGGTACGGTTCCCCACGATACAGGAGACGACCTCGTCATGGCTCAAAACCCAGTTGATGGCGGCCCCCGCGACAGGCACGCCGCGGGAAGCGGCTATCTCCTCCACGGAAGAAACAAGTCTCTTCCCCTTGCTCCAGAACGGCTCACGGTAATATTTGTAAAAAAAACTTCTCGCGTCCCCTTTATTGAAAACCGGAGGTTCTTTATACTTACCGGTCAGCATACCGCCCCCCAGTGCCCCGTAAGCCAGGATCGAAACGCTCCTTTCCCCGCAAAAAGAGAGCAGGTCCTGTTCTATCGACCTGTCAAAAAGAGAATACTGCACCTGATCGCTCACGACCGGGGCAATGGCCAGCGCCCGGGATAAAAGGGCCCTGTCAAAATTACACACGCCGATATACCTTATCTTCCCTTCTTTCTGGAGCCTGAGCATCTCACCGAAAGTCTCTTCCAGCGGCGTATCCTTATCCGGCCAGTGGCATTGATACAGGTCTATGGTCTCGATCCCGAGGCGGCGCAAAGAAGCCTCAGCGTCCTTCCTGATAAATCCCGCGCTGAGGTTTATCCTCATTGAGGCCCCTTTGACCTCAAGCCCGCATTTCGTGGCAACGGTGACCCTGTCCCTCCTGCCTTGTATCGCCCTGCCGATGACGCTCTCTGAACGGCCGTTCCCGTATACAGGCGCCGTGTCTATCATGTTGATACCGCCGGCTATCGCCTCTTTTACCACATCCACGGATTCAGAGTCATCCGTTTCACCCCAGCAATCCCCTCCAAAAACCCAGCTGCCGAGAGAGATGGGGGAGACCTCCAGATCAGTATTCGTTATTTTCCCGCGCCTCATGTCTTCCTCCCTTTTCTCCACCGGCAGAATGGACGATCACTATCGCGCATCTATCCGGGTCCAGAAATTCTTTCGCGCAATCCATGATGTCTTCGCGCGTAAGGGCCCTTAGCCTGGAAGGGTACTCTTTATGGTCCATGAACCCCAGCCCGTAAAGCTCGTCAAGGGTCATGATCATTGCCAGGGACGAATTCGTCTCCACCGAAGACGCGTATCCGGTCAACATCCTGTTCCTGGCCGCGTTTATGTCATCTTCTGATATCCCGCGCTTCCGGATCTTTTTGATCACGTCAAAGGCCGATCGTTTGACTTTCCGGATATTTTTTTCAGTCGTCTTGACATACAGGACAAAGTAGCCGGGATCCACCAGGGCCACGGACGCGGCACCGCAACTGTATGCGAGTCCCTGCTCTTCTCTGACGGCCTTGAACAAGATCCCGCCTCCGCCGGAAAGCATGGTGCCGATCATCGAGAGCGCGTATTTTCTGTCATCATGGATATCCACGCCCTGAAACCCGATGAGAAGCAGGGACTGCTCCTTTTCCATTGTAAGTTCTTCTCGCACGGCAGCCTGCAGGGGCTTTACGGCCTCTGTCAGTACCTCATCCCCGTCTCCCTTCCAGTTACCGAACCCGGCCGATATCTTTTCCACGGCTTCTTCGATATCAATATCCCCGACAATGGTCAGAACGGCCTTTTCCGGGGAAAAATGCCTTTTATAAAACCCCCTGATCTCCTCCCTTGAGATCCTGTCCACTGTGTCTGTTCCCCCCTCGGTCCTCATGGCGTAAGGGTGCTCCCCGTAAAGCAGTTCCCTGAGCTCGAACATGCCTTTTTCAAAGATGTCTTTCTCCTGTATTCTGATAGAAGCCGTTATTTTCCTTTTCCGCTTTTCTATTTCTTCCGGAGGGAAGGTGGGATTTTTTATAACATCCTCCAGTATGTCCAGCCCTTTATCAAGGTCTTTTGACAGGAGGCTCATTGACACGCCCAGGCTGTTCCTGCCGCTGAACGCGCGGATACTGCCGCCTATCCTTTCAATGACAGGGACTATTTCACCTTCATCCCTCTTATCCGTGCCTTTAAGGACCAGAGAGGCGGTAAGGCCGGATATGCCGTTATCTTCAGCGTTCTCGGCTCTCACGCCCCCGGGGAACGCGATGCACACCGATACAAGAGGAAGGCGGGCCCGTCTTTTTACGACCGCCTTCAGGCCGTTCTCCAGGGTAATGGACCTTTCTTCCCCTTCTTCGCCCTCTGCCTCCTTCTTCGCTTCGGTTTGTTCTTCTTTAAAATCCTTTGGCACAAGCGTAACCGTCGTGGAATTATCGATATTCAGATATCGGGAGCCCGCTTTTTCGACCTGTTCCTTCCGGGTGTTTTTTATCCCTTCGACATATGTCTCATAAAAAAAAGGGTCTCCCGTCAACAACTGGGAAGCGGTCATAAAAGATACCATGCCCTCTATCCGTTCATTTGAATATAAATAACCGGCGGATACTATATTCCTTGCCCGCTCCATCTCAGCGTCATGAACCCCGCCGGCCCTGAGCTCTTCAAGAACGCCGAATATCTCCCGCCTCGCTTCCGCCAGCTTGTCCGGCTCGCCGATCCCGGTGATGACAAACAGCCCCGGATATCTCGGGGTCGGGTTCGAGCAGGATACCGCGTACAAAAGCTCTCTGTCCCTTACAAGCCTTTCATACAGCCTCGAGTCTCTTCCGCCTCCAAGCAGTATGCTCAATACGTCCAGGGGATAAATATCGGCGGAAAACAGGCTCGCAGCATGGAAACCCATGGCCAGGTATCCAAGATCCGTATCCGCCGGAAACCGTGCGGTCCTCTCGCAAAGCTGCTCAGGTTCCGGTAACGCGGGGCTGAACCGGGGTTTGCCCCTTTCATGCCTTTTTAGTTTATTTTTCGCTGTTTCGAGAGCGGCTTCAGGCGGAACACCTCCGACAATGCCCATGACCATCCTGCCGGGTGTATAGGTATCCTTATGATATCTGAGGATATCTTCGCGGGTCAGGGCCTTGAATCTCTCCGTGTAACCGATAACAGGGTACTTATAGATATGTTCCATGTACGCCCGGGAGAACAGCCGCCATATGCGTTCGGTCCCGGGGTTATCCTCGTGAAGCTTTATCTCCTTGAGAATGACCTCTTTCTCTGTGCGCATGTCCCTGTCAGAAAAGACCGGGTCCATGACCATATCGGTGAGAAGGTCCAGCCCTTTCGCGAAATTCTCATTGGGTACGGTTATATGGAACTCCGCTGAATCCAGCCCCGTGGAAGCGTTGACAATGCCTCCCATCTGCCGTATCTCTTTGAATATCTCCCCGGACGTCTTATCGCGGGTCCCCTTGAAAACAAGGTGCTCCAGAAAATGAGATACCCCGCTCCCGGCGTATTCCCCTTCGCTTGACAGGCCTGACAGGACCCGTATCTGAACGGTCACGAGCGGCGAATCAGGGACATACCTGCAGACTATCGCGGCCCCGTTGTCGAGCACGGCCTTCTGGGTTTCATAAGGGTTTTTTTCAGCGCCCGCCACACAGGTCAAAAGCAGGACAAAAGCAAATAAAAAGATCCGGCTATGAGCTTTTCTACTGTTTAGGATTGTGAACTTCATCTTGTCCTTTCCCTGTACTCTTCCCTACACCCTGTGCCAGGGCCGCTCGCAAGGCTGAAACCGCGAAGAGTGCAAATGTCACTTCATTGCGCTGATCACCACAAAACCGCCTTTTCCGAAACCCTGCCGGGGTTCCTCAACGGCGTTCAGTCTGTCGGGGTAATCAAATACGGTCTGATAATACGAAAGATCGCTGAATCCCGCTGTTTCAAGCAGTTCCACAACCTCTTTGACATTGAAAAAACGCGCGCGGCCGTAAAATATACTTCCCTTTTGCTGATAGAACTTCCCCAGAAAACTTTCTTTGTCTATTATACCTATTATGACTTTTCCGCCCTTTTTCAATACCCTCGCCGACTCACTTATGACCTTTTCAGCGGACCTGACAAAACACAGCGTAACGATTATCAACACATGATCAAAAAAGGAATCCTCGAACGCGAGCCTTTCACCCGATCCCAGCCTGGCGTCCACTCCCCTTTTCACGGCAAGTTCAACCATTTTTTTTGACGGGTCGATCCCTGCCGTGACGCCCAGCGGAGCGGCAAACCTTCCGGAACCGACACCGATCTCCAACCCGTGACCTTTTTCCGGAAGGGCCTTTTTTACCGCCTCCAGTTCCGATAAATAAGCTAACTTATTCTCATCATACCATGCGTCATATTTTTTATAATGTTCGTCGAAAAAGGTGCTCATAAATCCAGGTCCCCCCACCATCCGTCATAAAATCTTTTCATGTGTTCGCGGGTTTCCCGGTCTTTGACGGTCTCTTTTTCCTCTATTTCCCTGAAATGAAATTTGTAGTTCAGGCAATGCTCTATCAGGGTCTCATGGGCGTTATTTATTTCCTTGAACTTTTCCGCACACTTCTTTTTATCCCTTCCCCTGCATTTATCGGGATGATACTTCAGGGAAAGCTTTCGATAGGCTTTTTTTATCTCGGGGATGGTCGCGGCCTCTCCCAGTTCCAGCGCCCTTCTCGCGTTATCTATATTCCTGAAATTTTTTGCCATATCTGTTCTATGCTCTCAGTCACGGGGCCGCGGGTGTATTCCACGACGGAAAGCTTCTCCATCTGAGCTTCCGTCACCTTTTTATCATACGGGACGACCCCGAGAAATTCGACATTGTGCTCGGCGCTCAGCTGTTTGACCTTATCGGTCATATCCGTGTTCAGATCATATTTATTCACCACAACACCTGCGGGCACCCTGAAATGTTCTGTCACCTGCAATATGCGGCCCATATCATGAAGGCCCGACACGGTCGGTTCCGTGACGATCAGTGCGTAATCCGCCCCTGTCAAAGAAGCTATTACTGGACAACCCGTTCCCGGTGACCCGTCTATTAATTCTTTATTTCTTCCGGACTCATGCGCGAGCAGAGCCCCCTTATCCCTCACAAGCGTGACCAGCCTGCCCGAGTTCTCTTCGGCAACACCGAGCTTCGCGTGGCTCATAGGGCCGAACCGCGTTTCGGAAATGAACCATTCTCCGTTAACAGCGTCTTCCGTCTTTATGGCCTTATCCCCGCATACGAGGTAACACACGCCGCATCCTTCGCAGGCCACAGGATCAACGTAAAAACGCGGTTTGCCGTCCACGGTCTCTTTTCCGATAGCCGAGAATTGACACGCCTTCTCGCATTTGCCGCATCCGGTGCATTTGTCCTGATCTATCTCGACTTTTACACCGCCGCTGAAGTTTCCTCTTTCCCGGATGCGGGGGCTCAGGATAAGATGCAGATCAGCCGCGTCCACGTCGCAATCCGCTATTACGGTCTTTTCTGCCAGAGCCGCGAAACAAGCCGCAATAGACGTCTTGCCTGTCCCTCCTTTTCCGCTTATAATAACGAGTTCTTTCGGCTTTTTCGCTGTGCCGGGCGTTGCGTATTGTCCGGCTTTTTCCGGTGTTTTCGCCACTTTCACGGACAGATCTTTTGCCTTCTCTCCTCTGTTGACAGGCCTTTTCTTCCCGGCCAGTTCTATCATCCTGGAGGCTATTTTTTCAAACACTTCCCTGTATTGCGGAAGCTTTTCAACGACAATATCCCCTGTGGAATAGGTTTCCGCTATGTGCCGGTCATCGGGTATTTCGCCGATTATCTCCAGTTTTTCTTCGCGGCAATAGTCCTTTAATTTGTTATTATAATACTCGGCGCGGTTAACTACAACTACTGGTTCCTGCCCGATACCCCGGGACATGTCCACCGCTAACTTCAGGTCATTGATCCCGAAAGGGGTCGGATCAGTGACCAGGACACATAGATCAGATCCTTTTATCGTCTCTACGACCGGACAGGCTGTGCCTGGAGAGGAATCGAGGATATTGATGCCTTGTCCCGCGCACTCTTTCACTCTTTTGACTAACCTCGGGGACATCCCGCCTTCCGCTGTTTCAAGCAGCGCGTAGTGAAAATCTATGGCCCCGCTCTTTCCGTGCTTTATAACCCCGATCTTTTTTTCTTTTTCAAGGATCGCGCCGACGGGACACACTATTTTACACCCCCCGCATACATGGCACAGCTCGCTGAAAAACAGGACCTTATTGTTTACGACCGCGATAGCGTTATAATGACAGGCTTCGGCGCATTTGCCGCACCTGATACATTTCTCCTCATCAACCCCTGAAGGCGCTAAAAGCATAACGTTTTCCTCTTTATGGATCTCAGGTTTCAGGAAAAGATGCCCGTTCGGCTCTTCCACATCGCAGTCAAGATACCGCACCTTTTCTCCTCTTTTCGCGAGAACAGACGCGCAGTTAGTGGATATGAAGGTCTTGCCCGTGCCTCCCTTACCGCTTGAGATGGCTATTTTCAAATCATTCATCGAATCTCCCTTATAAACGCGTTTTTCGCACGTAGAAATCCCGGCCCCTGTACCGCACTTTCAGCAAGTCGCCTTTTTTTATCAAATTTTCCACTATGTCCCACCCGGCATCGGCCTTATCCAGCAACCCGGCCACGGCTTCTTTTCTCATCGGATGCACCGCCGTAATGCTCAATAGATCCCGCTTAATATCCCCGGTAAAGGCGAAAGCGTTCCCTTCATAGCCTGTCAGACATTCAGTATCGATGCCCTTCTCGATAAAAAGCTGATATGCCCTGTTAACGGCATCCTCATCCGCGGGCCTCACTCCCTGTTCAGCCGGCGGGCGCGTGGGAACGGAAATATAACTTCTGGCCGCGTTGATCCCGGATATGAACCCGGCTATGCTTTTTATCTCCTCCTCGCCGTCATTAACCCCCTGAATGAGCATGGTTTCCGTTGTCAGGGTCCCTTTAAATATAAGTGAGAATTCAGATATGCCACGCAGTATATTCTCAAGTTTTAAGGATCTATAAGGCCGGTTAGTCCCGCGCCATGCATTTTCACTGACAGCGTCGATCTTCACGGAAACCCAATCCGCCCGGCACAGGTCGTCCCGGACCGGCTTTTCCCATATAAGAGAAGCGTTCGTTATGACCGCGATCCTGATACCTGACGGCCTGAGCATGTCTATTTCCCTGCCAAGGTTAATATCCAGAGTGGGCTCGCCATCGGGGACAAAACTAAGGTAATCAATGACCTCGCCTTTTGACCCGGCTTCGGAGATCTTTTTTTTCACTTCCCTCAATATCTCTTTGGGCTGGTAAAACTCTTTCCTGTCTACCGGCATGTCCCGGGTACGCCCGACCTGACAGTAAACGCAGGAATACGTGCAGCTCTTCGGCGGAATATTGTTTATACCCAGGCTCTGCCCCAGGCGCCTCGAGGGGATCGGGCCGAACGCTATTAATTCTGACGTGTTCTCCATGTCATCTCAAAGCTTCGTCGATCGTCCCGTCCGGGAGCATGTTGTCAGGATGATATTCGCCGTTTTCCTCCATGCTTTTTCT
>DAOVKF010000191.1 GCA_030631915.1 Candidatus Omnitrophota bacterium | reverse complement strand
ATAATTACCTCCTTAAATAATTTTTTTCGAATTATGGTAAACGAATATATAAAAATTGAAATTACACCATTTCCTTTTTATTGTCAAGAAAATGATAATTGATTATGTTTTCTCCATAAAAGTTTTCTTTTGAAGATATCTTTATACCGGGTAAAATCTTAAAGCAAAACGGGGGCAATAATTCTATGAAGATGAGGATAGGTGTGGATATCGGCGGCACTTTCACCGACTGTGTTGTGATCGATGAAAGAAGCGCTATTCACACGTTCAAAGAGCTATCTACGCCGAAAGACCCCTCTATCGGGCTTTACAACGTTATTCGGAAGGCTGCGGAGTATTTTAATAAGAGTTTGACAGAGCTGTTAGGGGAGCTTGATGTATTCTGTCACGGTACCACAGTGGCGACCAACACCCTTCTTACCGGTACGGGCGCGAAAACGGGATTGATCCTGACAGAGGGATTCAGGGACAGTATTGAGATGCGCCGGGCCCACAAGGATGATATATGGGACCTCTATCTTCCCGTACCTCCTCCGCTGGTCCCACGGTACCTGCGGCTTGGCGTTTCTGAGCGAATCGATTATGCGGGGAATATTGTTCAACCCCTCGCGGAAGAGGATGTCTTAAAGATATGTAAAACCTTTATAAAAGAAGGAATAGAGGCAGTCGCGATATGTACTCTTTTTTCTTTCCTGAACGATAAACATGAAAAGCAGATACGTAAAATTGTAGAAAAAGAGCTGCCGGACGCATTTATTTCCATATCGTCCGAGGTTCTTCCGCAGATCAGGGAGTATGAGCGGATGTCAACAACAGTAGCGAACGCCTATGTGGGCCCGAAACTGACTGTGTATCTTTCGAATCTTGAAAAGAAATTAAAATCCGACGGGCTGAACCGCGCCTTTTATGTTACAGCTTCAAACGGGGGTGTGATGACCGTGGACACTGCCATAAGGCACGCGTCAGCTACTCTTCTTTCCGGGCCGGCCGCCGGCGCGGTCGGGGCGATGTTTTTCGCCGGTCTTCTCGATCAGCGCAATCTTATCCTCATGGATATGGGAGGAACGTCCTTTGATGTAACTCTCATCAACAACGCGAAAGTAACCCTTAGTACGGAGGGAGAGATCGCCGGCTACCGCGTCGCGAAACCGATGATCGACATCAACACCATCGGTGCGGGCGGGGGGTCTATCGCATGGGTTGATAGAGGCGGGATGCTGCGGGTTGGCCCGGCGTCCGCAGGCTCCGATCCGGGCCCTGTGTGCTACGACATGGGAGGAACAAAGCCTGCGGTGACCGATGCGAATCTTATTCTTGGCTATCTCAACAGGGATTATTTCCTCGGCGGTGAGATGAAAGTAAACGCGAAGAAAGCGGAAGAGGTGTTAAAGCGCGAGATAGCCCAACCCATGGGTATGTCGGTGCAGGAGGCCGCGGCGGGAATATTCAGGATCATAAACCAGAATATGGCGGATGCTACAAAGGTTGTTTCTGTTCAGCGCGGACATGATCCCAGGGAATACGCCTTAATAAGCGCTGGAGGGGCCTGCTCGATACATGCGTGTAAGATTGCTGAAGAAGTGGGATCTAATCGGATAATAGTACCTGAGGCGGCTTCGGTATTCTGTGCCCTTGGAATGCTTGAGTCGGACATCCGGCTGGATAATGTTAAAACCTATAATGCCTTTATTCCGGGAATCGATCTAAAGGATTTTAACAGAGCCGTTAAACAGATTGAAGAGCAGGCGCTGGCGGAACTGATTCAGGAAGGCGTTGAAAGAGAGAGGGCAAAAATGCTCAGGTTTCTGGATATGCGTTACGTGGGCCAGCACCATGAGGTTACAGTGGAGATACCGTCCGGCTGTAAAATTGAGGAAAAACATATTGGAGAAATTGCCGGTTCATTCCATTCCGCCCACGAGCGGCTGTACACCTATTCGACACCGGAGACTCCGGTTGAGATCATGAACATACTAACCGCACAGGCCGAACTATTTAAGAGATTATTGGGCAGGTCGCCACACACACCTTTAAAACCATAATTTAAAATT
>DAOVKF010000151.1 GCA_030631915.1 Candidatus Omnitrophota bacterium | reverse complement strand
GCACAGGGGCTGCTCTGGGGTATTCCTACCAGAAGCTGGTAAACTTCTATAACCTTTGGTGTCCGTTCAAATATTATTTTTCCAGGGTCGGCCGCGTCGGAATTGTAGGTACTTGGGACGTACAAGCTTCTGTACGGAACACCCCGGAGCAGCCCCCGGCCTTTAATCCGCTTCGCTTCTTTTCTTCCGTTGACTGCTGTGTTGTTCTGTGATATAAGATGAATATCTTTTGACCTTCAGATTCAGGGGGGCGGTAGTTCAGTTGGCCAGAACGTCGGACTGTCGATCCGAAGGTCGCGGGTTCGAGCCCCGTCCGCCCCGCCATCGGCCTTCTTCGGGTAATTTCGTGTTATCGACCTGCGGCTGATCGCAGGAAAGGATGGAAAGGGGTTATTAAAAGCGAAAAATGAGATTAGTAACACTTCTATTCAGAGACCCGGTAATGTTCCTGATACTGGTTGTGCCGCTTCTGTATTCCGTGATCGCGCACGAAGTGGCTCACGGGTGGGTTGCGTCTCTTTTCGGCGACGACACGGCCAGGCGCTCCGGCAGATTGTCGCTTAACCCCATGCTGCACCTTGATCCCATGGGAACGGCCGCGCTTTTCATTGTGGGCTTTGGATGGGCAAAACCCGTGCCGGTCGACTATGGCAGACTGAGGCCTTTCCGTCTGGGGCTGATCTGCGTTTCCATGGCCGGCTGCCTGATGAATATACTTATCGCCACGATAGCGATATTTTTTTTAACCCTGCCCCGTGTCAGCGCCGCCCCTTTTGTCGCGGCCACGCTTATGGTCGTAGCAAAGATAAATATTATCCTCTGCGCGTTTAATCTCATCCCCATCCCCCCTCTGGACGGGTCCAAGGTGCTTATGGGATTTCTTCCCGCGGAAGTGAGGCAGAGCCTTGCCAGGATCGAACCTTACGGGTTTTTTATACTGATCCTTTTACTCTTTACCGGGGTTCTGGCCCCGGTGATAGTTTTTGTCCAGAAACTGATCCTCGGCCTGATCGGCATATTACTGGGGCTTGTCGCCGTATAGCATGCGGGCCTTTGATAAAGGTTGCCGAGAAGTGCGATTGATATTATAATGGGATAAACAGAAGAAGAGTTTCCGTTAAAGAGGAAGAAGATGGATCCCGTGGTTTTTTCGACCGGTATTTTACTGTTCTCAGCCGGAGCCTGTATCGGCTGGAGTATCTGCTGTTTGCGTTCCCGCAGGAACGCGGACGCGGTGATGGAACTGAAAAGCAGGGTCCGGACTGGCGAACAGGCACTCGCTGAAGCCAGACAGCAGTTAGGAACGAAAGAAAAGGCCGTAGAGGATATCAGGGACAGGATAGAGATGCTGCAGCGGGAAAAAGCGATCGCCGAGACAAGGGCCGAGGAATCCGAGAAAAGGACGCGGGAACAGAGACAGATACTGGACGAGGCGCAGGAAAAGATGAAAGAGGCGTTTCAGGCGCTGTCAGGGGAATCCCTGAAGAGCAACAGCAGGGCGTTCCTGGACCTCGCGAAGGAGAGCCTCGAGGTCGTGTTGAAAGAAACACAGGGGGATATCGATAAAAAAGAGGAATCCATAAAAAGCGTTGTCAGGCCCCTGGAGGAAGCCCTGAAAAGGTATGAGCGGCAGGTAGGGGAAATGGAGAGGGCCCGGGCCGAAGCGTACGGCAACCTTGGGAACCAGGTAAAGTCCCTGATGGAATCCCAACAGTCCCTTCAGAAAGAGACCGGGAATCTTGTGATGGCGCTCAGAAGGCCCGAAGTAAGAGGCCGGTGGGGCGAAGTGACGCTTAAAAGGGTGACGGAACTCGCGGGCATGACAGCGTATTGCGATTATACCGAGCAGGTGTCCGTTGATACGGAAGAAGGCAGGTTGCGGCCCGACATGGTGGTGCATCTGCCGGCGGGACGGGAAATAGTCGTGGACAGCAAAATATCGCTTGACGCGTATCTCGACGCCATATCCGTTGATACGGAGGAAAAAAGAAAAAAACTGATGGCCAGGCACGCCCAGCAGGTGCGGAAACACATGAGGGACCTTGCGGGCAAGGCTTACTGGGAGCAATTCCAGAAAGCTCCCGAGTTCGTCGTGATGTTCATTCCGGGAGAAGCGTTTTTAAGCGCCGCGGTCGAGAACGATCCCGCGCTGATCGAGGATGGGATGGGATCCAGTGTGATAATAGCGACCCCCACCACTTTGATAGCGTTGCTGCGGGCCATTGCTTACGGGTGGAGGCAGGAAAAGGTAGAGAAAAACGCGCAGGAAATAGCCAACCTGGGGAAAGAGCTGTATAGCAGGTTCCAGCCTTTTCTGGACCATATCAACAGAACGAGCGGGTGCCTGTCGCAGGCCGTCGAGGCCTTTAACAGGATGACCATGTCCCTGGAACGGCGGGTCATGATAAGCGTGAGAAAGTTCCGCGAACTGGGCGCGACAGGAGAGAAGGAACTTTCCGAGATCAAACAGGTAGAACAGATGCCCCTGAAGACGCAGGAGCAGGGGCGCGGGCACAAGGGTGTGCGGCAAAGAAAGCTTGTGTAACGGTTATGTGGTTAGGCGGAGCGACTTATACTGTATTTGATGTGGAGACCACCGGATTATTCCCGTATGCCGGAGACAGGATATGTGAGATCGGGGCGGTGCGCATCAGGCCGGACGGGACTGAAAAGATATTCGAGTCTTTGATCGATCCGCAGCGGTCAATAGCGCCCGGCGCTTTTGCGGTCAACGGCATAACAGCGGATATGCTCAGGGGCAAACCGGTCATAGGCGAGGTCCTGCCGGATTTTTTAGAGTTCATGGAAGACAGCGTTCTTGTGGCGTATAATTCCGGGTTCGATCTCGGATTCATCGAAAACGCCCTCGGACATAAATCCCACATGCTGGCTGATTTTCAGGCGATAGACGCCTTAAAACTCGCGAGAAAGCTGTTCCCGGATATAGGCAGGTATAATCTGGCGCATGTCGCCGGGTCTCTGGGGATCAGCACCGAAGGGAAACACCGCGCGCTCGCGGACGCGGTTATGACGGCGAGGATATTCATAAAGGAACTGGAAGAGGCTAAAAAGCGGAATGCAAGGATAATTATTATCGGAGACCTATTCGACTCCATCTTCCCTTATGGCGACAAGA
This sequence comes from Candidatus Omnitrophota bacterium, assembly GCA_030631915.1. Taxonomy (GTDB): domain Bacteria; phylum Omnitrophota; class Gorgyraeia; order Tantalellales; family Tantalellaceae; genus DAOVKF01. The sequence goes on along the minus strand of DAOVKF010000151.1, from coordinate 97 downwards.
GGTGGAATCCAACGGTTCTTATTCCTGAATTACAGCAGAGGGATGACGCACCTGTCTATGCAACCTCAATGATGGCAAAGATATTAAAGCCCTTTGC
>DAOVKF010000043.1 GCA_030631915.1 Candidatus Omnitrophota bacterium | reverse complement strand
GTCGATTATCCTGGTCTTCTGTTTGGGGTCTCTGGTAGTGCTCAAGGGGTGCAGTCTTTCACCGCTGCCGCCGCACATGATAACGGTCACCACATCCGATTCCGCGATCCCCTCGTTCGCCGGCGATGCCTCATACCATTCCGCTAAAAGCAACCGGACCATCTTGGATGCCTCACCGATCAGATCCGGCCGCGCCCATAACGGCAGGAACTGCGCGATTCTTGAGAATACTTTTCTCGCGATCTCTTTCCTGTCTCTGTCCAGTTCCCCTTCGAACATATCAAGAATAGTTAAAAGCGAGCGTTCGTATCCGTATTCATCCGCCATAACATACGCTTCCTCCAGGGCTACTCTCAAAGCGTCCTCATCCACCTTTGCGTGCATTCTCAGCGCTTCATAGGCATTTTCCTGGATCCTCTGTCCCTGGACATGCGCCATACGCTCCCGGATATCCAGGGTGTTGCTCTCCGGCATATCTCCTCTTTGCATGCCCAGTCTGAACGCCCACATGCGGATCCTGTCCACAAAATCTTCCTCATCGACCTCGATCCCTCTTTCCTCACAATACTTGTTATAGACATCCCATAATTCCAGCACGTCCCCTTCTTTTCCTGTCCAGATATCAATATGCACCTTCTCGTGACTTACCAATCTCTTCCGTTCGCCGGGATTAAGGCTCTCCCATATATGTTCACTGACATGCATCTGGCCCTTCGGGCCGAGATACGTGCTCGGATGGACACGGGCGAAAGGAACGGTCGGCAGGCCCTCCTGCAGGGCCATGTCGTTATACGCGGCTATCCTTTCTTCGAAACCTTTGTGTATCTGGACAACTGTACCATTGATCACGACGCTCTCTATGATCTTCTCACCCGCGGGAAGCTTTTCATTTTCCTCAAAACTTTCCCTTATGATCCGGTCATACAGCGTGTATTGTTCTACTGCCAGAGGATCTCTCGCGCGGATCTCCGCCGCGTTCGCTCCCACGCTTCCGATCCTGGCTTTAAGCGCGTCCGCGATAAGGCTTTTTATGGCAGCGGGTAATTCAGCGCCCTGTTTTTCCATGGCTGTTTCCCACACATTGATAAAAGCCGTAATAAGACTGTCTCTCTTTTTCCTGGCATCTCCCCATTCAGGCATGCTTTCCCATTTAGTGACTTCCCTGTCAATAAGCGCCGTGATCGCCGTTTCAACCGTCCTCTTCCCAGTCTCAAATACGGTCATTCCTCCTTCGATCGCGCCTATCATGTCGGATAATTCTTTCAGGGCCCGCGGGTTTTTGATGTAACGGTCGCTCAAAAAGCCGAACCTTGCCAGCGGAGCCAGCATTTTCCTCCCGGGCCGGGTCACTTTCCCGCGTGACATCTTTGCGGCCACACCCGGCAGGACATTCTCGGTAAGTATGTCTTCCAGGGAGGTCCTCTGATTGGTCAGTACCTGTATATAGGGGGTCGCCACGTCCTTGGTGATCCTGGGCATGACCACCACATATGAAACGCCTTTTTGCTCCAGTATGTTCTTTATGCCTCTGGTGTGGAACCCACCGGTTATAAGAACGCTCGCTTTCCTGCCCGTTCTGTCCATCTCCAGCAGAGTATTGTCTATGAGCGCTTTATCCCTTTTCATGGCCACCTCGTAGAATTCGACCATATTCGGGATATTTTCGCTTATCTGGACAGGGACCCTTCCCACGCGGTAGTTAAGGTTATATCTCCCGCATAACCTTTCGACAAAACCCATGATCTCATCCAGGGAAACGTCCGAACTATACTGTTTGAAAAGGTCATAATCATCGTTGGTGAGTTCAATGTTGACAAGGTTTACATACATGTCGATCAGCCTTGAATATTTGTCCAGTTTTCTCTGGTCATCGTCGGTGAACAATCTTTGTTTCAGCCCTGTTTCTATCTTATCCATCTCTTTGAACAGCGCTTCGTTATCGATCCCGTCATACAGTTTTGTGTAAATGTAGTAATAAAAGAGGTTCGGGAAGTTATCATAGATCGGGATATCGTGCTGCTTCGCTTTACCCCTTATATAGGAATAGAACTCGACCGCCTTAATGTGGCCTTTCTTGAACCTTATACTGTAAGTGACAAGTTCCGTCATCTCCTCTTTTGACATCTTTTTGCCGAGGAGGTCTATGTACTGGCTTCGTTCCTGATCGACTGTGTCAAAATCTATCTTTCTTTCGTATTCCAGCGTATTGACAAGCTTCTTGAAATTAGGGGAATCACCCGGCGAAACGCGGTCTTTCACAAGGCATTTGTTCAGATAAGCGGCAAAATCGCTGAGCTCGATCTCCTTGGCTTTGAACGACCTGATCTTGATGTCCAGCTCTTTTAATTTAGGCGGGTAAACGATCGCTTTCAACCGGTTGATAACCGTCCTGGTATCAAGAAAGAACTTTTCGACTGAATCCTTGTATGGATAGGTCTTTGTGAAGGCCTGCAGGTTCCTGACATAATCCTCTTTGTTCTCCGCGCCGAATATCGTTCCGTTATAATCCGAATTAATGGAGAAAAATTCCGCTCCTGTTATTTCGCCTTTTTTCATGAAATACGTCGCGACTTCCTTGCGTATCCCGGCGTCGGGGAATGCCCTGAACCATGAGGTGTCGACAATGCCTTTGGCGCCCTCGACAGAAACCATATCCACACCGCACTCTTTGACCACCTGTTCCAGGATACTATTGATATTCTGCTGTGCCTCATAATTGCAATGAGCGTCCTGTATGTGGATTATCGTCTTATCAGTAGTGCCGCGATATTTTGATTTCAGGGTTCCGCAATCAATAGCGACCCCGATGTCATCCACAGCTAATGCAGAATTCACAAACTCATTCTTTCCTGGACCGCCAACATCATTGTCAGTTGCGGCAAAACTTACGTTATAAAACGAAAAAGTTAAGGCCAGAAAAAGGCTAATTGATCTAAAGAAAATAGATTTTTTGATCGCACTGCTTGTCATTGTTCTCTCCTTTATTTTTAGTGTTTTAGTTTTATCATTAAACATTTGTGTTACCTTTTTTTTCTCCCATTATCTGTTACTGCAAAATCTTGTCTCTTTCTTACTTTTCATTCGGTTTATGAGTTACTTCAATTATACCCCATCAGATAAACTATGTCAATACTAATATTTCCAACTTTTTTATATCTTAATACTATCGAAAAATAATCTCAATTTCTCCATTAACGGCTGCTTAAAAATAGAAAGCTTGCTTTTTGTGATTTCACCAAAATCAACTATTACGCGGCCTGGAGGGCCAGTTTTCTCATCCTGTAAAGCTGTTTCAGCTCTTCATACTTCAGCGGTTCTGCCTCTGGCAGGAATATCACTATCCTCAGCTCCCTGTCGTACCGTGCTATAAACGGAAGATCCGGCGCTGCTTTTCCCATTGCCAGTTCCAGCGTAATAGATATCATCTCGATCATGTGTATGATATTGACCCGTGAGTCCGATGATCCTGCCTTATCCAGCTCTCTGGTATCTATACCTGCCAGGAACGCCCTTTTCTCCTGCCTTGTGCTTCTCAACCTGTCAAATCTTTCAGAGTTTATCGTATTATTCGACGCCAGTACCACCACGTTCGAAAGTTCAGTGGATGTCTCCTCGGCTTCTTTAACAAGCTCATCAGCCAGTTCATTACTCCCGGTGTGCACCACCCGCACATTATCCAGGCCCATGGATCTCAATGTGTCGCCAAGGGATTCTATCTCCCTGATAAGCGGATTTATCGCGCTGTGCTGCATCCCGCCCCGCTCATACCCCGGGATCCAGTCTGTCTCAAGGCCTATTATCAGGTTCTGGTCCCGCCTCCCGGCAGACCTGGCAAGCGTGATCAGGGCCGCTGTCACGCTGTCTGTTTCAAGGATGTCCATGTTTTCCCGTAGATCCGCCGCGGCTGATATGACGTTATCCGGCAGGTCTGTTTCACCTGTTCCTTCTTCGTCAGATGGTCCCCGCAATTCATCTACGGCGGCCAGCACCCGTTCCATCCGGCTCTTTATCTCCGCGGTGCTGTTTTCTCTGTTTATTGCCGGCGTGCCGGAAGATACCGCGCCCTCTTCGATAAGATAAACAATAAGTTCATTGCCCGCGTTCACCAGCCTTGTCCTCCTGTTATTGATCGCAGCCTCCACTATCTCGAAAAGCTGCGTTACCTCAACAGGCGTAACTGTTTCCGGATCCGGAACCGCCTCTTCCGGAAGCGGCGCCCCGGGATCGGATGCGGCCTCGGACGCATAAGGCGACCCATTGCTTTCGTCCTGGTCCTGTTTTTCGAGTTCTTCCTTTATGATCTGTTCAATTCGCTCAAGTCTCTTAAAATCACAACTTATGACGAGCCTGCCTGGTATTGTCACATAAGAGGACTCGAGCGCGCGTTCTTCTCCCCTCACGTGCGATGGATAATATTCTACCCCTATTGCCTGATCCAGAACCTCGGTAATGTGCGCAATATTCAGGCCGGTCTCCCGCATCAATCCCGATAAGACGCCGCCAAGACGTTTATACTCCCTTTTTTTCAACTGGGACAATACTTCAGCCTCCGGGTTCTGCTCCAGACGTTCAACAAGGTATCCGGCCAGATAATAATTCAATAAAAAGTTCTCTTCACCCATCGGCCCCAGCGCATCGGCTAAACGCGTGCGCAGCGAAGCATCCCTGTATAAGAGCGAAACAAGCGCCCTTATGTCAGAAGGATTACCGGAAACAGCCTTGTCATACGCTTTCGGATATAACGACGCTTTATACTGCCTGCCGGTTTTTGCCTCCTCGTCAGCCGCTCTATATTTCCGCGCGAAACGTTCAACCGGCGCACACAAGCGCAATACCAGCCGTACCGCTCTCACTCCCAGGACAGAACCCAGCACAAAAGCGCCGGCGCTGGAACCAAGTATGGGAGCGACTGCCATAATAAAAAGCTCAGAATCGTCGTCCCCTGATATGTCCCTGTAATAGATCAGATAATCAAACACCAGCCAGAGGACAACGCCTCCGGCAGCTGCCCCTGAAAACCATCCAAAAACACTGGCAAAATATGATTTCGGGACCCTCTTTATGGACGCGGCGAATTTATCCACCCTCGCGCTCAGTAAATACACTAACGGCGCCATGGCTGCCATCCCCCAGAAATGCGACTTGAAACTTTCATGGAACGCTATCAGCCTTTGAGCCTTGAAAGGAAAATCCTCGAACGCGGGATGCCTGTAACCGTCGCTTTCCGCGATCCCCATCCTGCGCATCTGTTCCGGCCGGGGCATGCCGTCTGTTTCAGGGTAATTTTCAGGATCCGGGTTCTGGCTGTAATAGCTCTCTACCGCCTTATAAGCCGCGCTGCCGACCAGAAAATACCTTGCCGCTGCCCATGCAAAGTATGCTCCAACCAGGACCGCCGCCGCGGTTATACCCGTAACATCACCCTGCGCAACATACTCGACCGCGCCCATGGCCGCGCCCGCGATGGACATGCCGCCTGTCAGAAACGACGCCCTGTAACCGGATACGGCCTTGAACGCGTGGGGCGGTTCATTGCCTTTACCCGGGTGTTGTTTCCCGAGCCTTTCCTGTATGAGGCGTTTAAGTTCCTTAAGATCGCAAATTACGGCAAATCCGGCTGAACTGTCCATTGGTTCAGGGGTTTCCGCTGATATTATTACTCTCTTATCCGCTCCCATACCCTGTTCTTTTTCCTCCATATACCTCTTTCCGGAATAGGAATTCACGGTAATGACCTGCTCTAAAATGCTGTTTATCTCAGAGACATGATCTGCCACACGCTCGCCGTTCTGCGTACTTATCCTGACCCGCGATAGAGAGCCGAAAACGCTGGCAATAGCCTCTATGTTCCTCCTTCTGCCACTGTCAACCATCGCGGTGCCGCTCGCCTCTGTTATATAATAGTCGATCCAATCTTTTACATGAGGCCATACTGAGGCCGGATCGTTTATCCTTTTCAGGGCTCTGGCCGCGGCCCGGTACACGGCCGGGCTCCTGTCTGACAATTTTCCCAATAACGGTTCGACCGCCCGCTTATCGCCAAGTTTCCCTAAAGCTTCAGCTACGGCCGCGCGAACGCCTGGATCCCGGTCCGACAACCTCCACAATAACGGTTCGACCGCCCACATATTGCCGAGTTTCCCTAAAGCTTCGGCCGCGGCGCCGGAAACCCCGTGATGCCAGTCCAACAATCTTCCTACCAAGGGTTCAAACGCTCTCTCATCGCCAAGCCGGCCCAGGGCTTGGACCGCTTCCATGCAGACAAACTTATTTGAAGATGACAATGCCTTTATATACCCATCAACCATCTGAGTTTTATCAGCGCCTGATCTTTTCAAACTTTCGGCTGCGGCCCGGCGAACTCCCGGATCCAGGTCCGATAGCTTTTCCAGTAAAGGTTCCACCGCCCGCTTATCGCCGAATTCTCCTAAAGCTTCGACTACGGCCTGGCGAACGCCTGGATCCGGATCCGATAGTTTGTTCAGTAAAGGTCCGACCGCCCGCTTTGCGCCAAGCCAGCCCAGGGCTTCGACTACGGCTCTGGAATCCCCTTTACGCCGGATCAATAATCTTTCTATCAACGGTCCAACCGCCCGCTTTGCGCCAAGCCGGCCCAGGGCTTCGGCCGCTTCCATGCAAACAGTCTCATCCGAAGATGATAACGCCTTTATATACCCATCAGGCATCTGAGTTTCAGCGGCGCCCAACTTTTTCAGACTTTCAGCCGCGGCCCGGCGAACAGGCTTTTCTTCATCTGATAATTTTTCCAGCAGCGGTCCGATCGCTCTCTTATCCCCGAGTTCTCCTAAGATCTCAGCCGCAATCCTGCGGTCAGGCGGATCACCGGACAATAAAGCTGTTATGAACTCATCATACGCACCGGCCATCCGTGTTCTTGAAACACCTAATTCTTCCAGTGCCCTGACAGTAATTCTTGAAAAACCGTCTGATAACATTTTAAGCAACGGTCCGACCGCCCTTTTATCGCCGAGTTTCCCCAAAGCTTCGACCGCGGCTTCGCGGACAGACCTTTCCTCATCTAATGAAATTATTATAAGCGGTCCGACTGCCCGCTTATCGCCGAGTTGCCCCAGGGCCCTGGCCGCGGCTTCACAAAGGGTATTCTTTCCGGCGAGTAATCTTGTCGACACCGCTTCAAACACCCTTCCCCTTGTAAGTTTTCCCAGGGCTTTAAGCACGATCCGCAGGCCGCTTGCGTCGAAATACGGTAATTTCTCCAGCAGCGGCTCAACCGCCCTGTTATCGCCAAGTTCTTCTAAAGCTCTGACCGCTTCCTCGCGGCCGCCCTTATCCGGACATGATAAGGCCTTTATATACCCATCGACCAGCTGTGACCTGGTGACGCCCGATCTTTTAAGGGTTTCGGCCGCGTCCCCGCGCACAAGCCGGTTTTCGGATGACAGGGCTGCTAAGTGCCAGTCGATCATCCGCGTTTTAGCCACGCCCAGCCTGTCCAGAGCCCGGCCCGCGGCGTCATAGACAGCCCAGGAAGGATCATTTGATAATTCCATCAACGGCTCGATCGCTCTCTTATCCCCGAGTTCCTCTAAAATTTCAGCCGCGGACACGCGGATATACCACACTTTACTTGACAATTCCTCCACCAGCGGTCCAACCGCTCTCCTGTCACCAAGTCCCTTTAACCTCCAGGCGCCTTGTCTGCTGGTAACCAGATCGTGGGGGCGTCGTAACCACGATAAATACAAGCTCATACGGAAATATCTGCTCCGTATTACAGCCGCTGTGATAACACTTAAGATCAGTCCCCCAAAAAGAAAGGGATGGTTCACGATAAAAGCCGCGATAGCGCCGCCTTTCGGGCCTGTTATCTCCGCGCAGCCTGTCAGCAAAAGTGTGGATACGACCGGCGCCATGGCCGCCATCCCCCAAAAATGCGATTCAAAACTTTCATGAAGTGCTACCAGCCGCTGAGCCTTGAAAGAAAGGTCCTTGAACGCGGGATGCCTGTAACCGTCGCTTTCCGCGATCTCTCTCCTGCGCACCTGTTCCGGCCGGGGCATGCCGTCTGTTTCAGGGTAATTCTCAGGATCCGGGTTCTGGCTGTAATAGCTTTCCACTGCCTTATAAGCCGCGCTGCCGACCAGAAAATACCTTGCCGCTGCCCAGGTAAAGTATGATCCGACCAGGACCGCTGCCACTGTTATACCCGTAACATCACCCTGCGCAAGATACTCGACCGCGCCGATGGCCGCGCTCGCAATGGATATGCCGCCTGCCAGAAGCGACGCCCTAAAACCGGATACGGCCTTGAACGCGTGGGGCGGTTCGCCGGTTTCGTTCTGGCCCTGCTGCGCAACTTCTTCCCGTATAAAATGTTCAAGTTTTTTGAAATCGCAAGTTACATCAAATTCGGTTGGCTTATTGGCCGTCATATCCAATCCTGCGGGATAAAGCCGCGTCCGAATTACCTGCTCCAAGATCTTACATACCTCATCTATACTGTTTGCCACGCGCTCGGGCTTCCCCGTTCTTATCTTTAACTCTGACAGTGGATTGAAAGAATCGGCAATTCCTGTTATCAACAGGCTTTTTCCGCTGCTGATCGATCCTCTACCCTCTGCCTGCATCAATATATAGTAACTGATCCACTGTTCTAAATAGGGCCATACTGACCCGGGATCGTTTATTTTTACCAGGGCACTGGCTGCGGCTTCGTAAATTCCCAGGTCCTCGTCTGACAATCTCTCCAGCAACGGCTTAACCGCCCTCTTATCCCCAAGTTCGCCCAGGGCTTCGGCTGCGGCTCTGCGAATAGACGGACGCCTGTCTGATAATCCCTCCAGCAACGGCTCAACCGCTTCCTTGTACCCAAGTTCGCCCAGGCACCTGGCCGCGTTCGCCCAGGCATTATCATGCACAGACGATAAGGCCCTCATATACCCATCCGCCAGCTGTTTTTCAGTAACGCCTATTTTCCCTAAGGCTGTCTCCGCGGTTCTGCAAATGTCTGGATACCAACCCGATAACTCTTCCAGCAGCGGCTCAACCGCTCTCTTATCACCAAGTTCGCCCAGGGCTTTGGCTGCGGCTGTATGAACTCTTAAATCCTTGTCTGATAGTTTTTCCAGCAGCGGCCTAAGCGCCTCCTTATCCCCAAGTTCGCCCAGGGCTTTGGCTGCGGCTTCGCGGATGCCAGGGTGGTCCTTGTCTGATAATTCCTCCAACAACTCGGACACAGACCGGGCAGGTGCGGGCTCCTTATAATCCTCGGGTAAGATCTTCACTGCGAACCTGTCCGATATCCCCCATCCATGACCTGCCAGGTCCTTTGCGGAAAGGCTGTTTTTCAGGGCTATCTGTATGATATATTTTCTGCCCGCTTTTACGCAGGGTATCAGCACGACCCCGTCTTTAAGCATGACTTTTGAGACACCTATTCCGGTGAGAGCCGTTCCCAGTTCATTCCTCATGACCGACTCCAGGTGTTCAAGGGGCAGCGGCTTTATGCTTTCTTCAGGGTCCCCCAGCAGGTACCCGCTTATGCTCAGGACAGAACCGAGCATATTCGCGTCAGAGAACATGGATCGCTGGAACCTTTGAGAATGCCCGGCCATCATCTCCTGCTGGAACATGCTCTGAGCCGCAAGTGTATGGTCCCCAAAAGGCGCGGGAGGGTATGCCCATGATATATCAAGGGTAATAAAAGAAATTACCACCAGGATACTGATGATCTTTAATAAAAAATGTCTTCTCATAATGTTCTTTCTGCCCTGATATCACAAAGCCCAGGCCGTTTCGCTGTTGTTGCCGGACTCCGCGAAACAGAAGGGCTCTGTTTTTTGCCGTCCCTGCCCCGGCCTGCCTGGCAGACCCTGGGGCAGGGCTTGGAGATGCGGGAAGGTTTGCGCATCTCAAGTATTATGCCTTCACAAGTGCCTCGCGCACGTATCTTTCATAGTCGCGGATCTCCGCCTCGAAGTCTATCGCCTCTGCCTGCGGAACATAGATGAACAGCCTCCCCCGCCCGGCTTTCAGGCCCGGGACGCGGGACGCCATGTCCGGGTCCCCTGATAACAGGAGGTTCACGAATATCTCATACTGGCTGATATTGTTCGCGGCTTCCGGATCCATCTCTACCTGCAGCAGGCCTTCTGTTTCAGCTTTTGTGTCATATGCAAGTTTTCCTGCCATGCACCTGAAACCGGTGTTATCCGCGGATACCGCCTTTTCACCGTATTCCGCCCGGACCCTGTCAAACAACCCGCTCGTGGTATATCCTTCGGCTTTTCTGTCAAGTAACACGATATCCGCCCTGTCCACCACGCCTTCAAGCATCCACAGTTTCATCAGGCCGTCCCTGAAAGCGCTCTTCTGTTCTTCGGTAACAACGTTTTGCGGGCACATGACCAGGAACCGGTCATGCTGCTTATCGGTTCCTTTTGTGACTTCCATGAGCGCGCGCCTCCGCTGTATTTCCAGCCCCGGCGGCACGATCACGTTCTCTCTCTGTTCCAGGACAGCCTCGCCGTCGATGTAATGGATGAGGTAATGCTCGTTGTTTTTCTTCTCCAGAAGGGTTTGCAGATACGTCACCCTCCGTGTCTTTTCAGCGGGCCGGCTGTAAAAAGCCTCATATGATCTCTGCACCCTCCTCATCCGGTATAAGCTCCTGGACGCCAGTTCCACGGGTTTCATGGCGTCCAGATATCCTTTGGAAATATCCCTTATAAGCGCGGACAGATCCTCTATCTCTGACACGGTTTCCGGGGTAAGGCCCTTTATCTCCGGATGCGCCAGGACAAATACCCTGTCACTCAAATCATTCGCCAGTTCTTCAATAAGCGACACAAGGCCTTCAACGTCAGCATCCACGTCCACAAGCGTTGATGCCAGCGAAAACTCCTTCTGCCTGGCCTTTTCCAGCTCATCCAGCATGGCCT
>DAOVKF010000084.1 GCA_030631915.1 Candidatus Omnitrophota bacterium | reverse complement strand
TTCCCAGGAGTCCCGGCCGGTCCGCTTCGCGTCAATGGCCACGACAATACACTGTGTCCCGAACCTTTCGCTGGCCTGTTTAATGAAATCGGGTCTTTGCACCGCCGCGGTATTTATCGAGACTTTATCGCATCCGGCGTTTAAAAGCTCACGTATGCCCTCATTGGAAGATATGCCTCCGCCTACGGTAAAGGGCATAAAGACCTGTTCCGCGACTTTCTTGACCACATCGACCATTGTTCCGCGATCCTCGCAACTGGCGGTAATATCCAGGAACACAAGCTCATCCGCGCCTTCATCGTTATATATCCCCGCGTTTTCCACCGGATCGCCGGCATCTCTCAAATCCACAAAATTCACTCCCTTTACCACGCGCCCGTCCTTTACATCAAGGCATGGGATTATCCGCTTTGCAAGCATTGATCGCCTCCCCAAGGTCCAATGTCCCGTCATAAAGGGCCCTGCCCACGATGACACCGGTCAGCCCCATATGTTCCAGTTCTTTCAGCTCTCTGATATGTTCGACATTTTTCACGCCGCCGGCGTAAATAAAACCGATATCGAACTCCCCGATGATCTTTTTAAGGGATCCCGTATCAGGCCCTGCAAGCGTTCCGTCTTTTGATATCGCCGTATATATGACCTCTCCGGCCCCGTACGAGACAAATCTGTCAAGCGCCTTGAAAATATCAAGGTCCAGGGGCTTTTTCCATCCATGGATCCGGAGCCGGTCTTTGTCGGCGTCAAGGCTCGGGATCACCTGTTCCCTGAAATTTTCCAGTATGTTCCTGGCGAAATCTTTCTCCTCCAGGGCTTTTGAACCCACTACCACCCTCCATATACCGGTTCCAAGGGCTTTTTCGATATCAGCCTCGTTCCTGAATCCGCCCCCGGCCTCAACGGGTATATTCACGGCCTGCGCGATCGCCGACACGACGGAAAGATTTACCGGCCATCCGTCCCTGGCCCCGTCCAAATCAACCACATGGATAAGTTCAGCGCCCCTGGATTCCCACTCTCTGGCGGCGTCCACGGGCGCTGTATCATAACTCAACCTGCGGTCGTACCTCCCCTGTTCCAGCCTTACGGTCCTGCCGCCCATTATATCTATCGCCGGTATCACCTTCATTGTCATAGATCCGAGTGTCTCCGTGCCTCCGTGGTTTACAGCCTGGTAAAGTTCTCCAGCAGTTTCAAACCGTTCTTCTGGGACCTTTCCGGATGGAACTGCACCGCGTATATGTTCTCCTTCCAGAATGCCGAAGTATACGCAACGCCGTATTCCGTCTCTCCGGCCGTAAACTCAGGCTCTTCATTCGCGCAATAATACGAATGCACAAAGTAAAAATAACTGTCGTCTTCTATGCCCTTAAATACAGGGCATCTTTCACCTTTCATCCTGACGGTATTCCAGCCTATCTGCGGGACTTTCAGCCCCTTTTCCCCGGGGAAAAGCCTGACCTCTCCCCGAACCACCCCGAGGCACTCACAGCCGCCGCTTTCCTCGCTTCTGTCAAAAAGCAATTGAAGCCCCAGGCATATGCCGAGAAACGGCCTGCCGTCTTTTATGTGTCTCAAGAGCGGAGCGATAAGGTCCCGTCGCGAAAGCCCCTGAAGCGCGTCTTTCGAGGAGCCGACACCCGGCAGCACTATTTTATCAACAGCCCCCAGAGCATCGGGACTGTCGCATATGGCCACATCCTCTCCCAGATAACGGAACGCGTTAAACACGCTCCTCAGGTTCCCCGAGCCATAATCGATTATCCCTGTCATTTTTCGTATCCTCGATCTGTGGACTACAGGATCCCTTTGCTCGAAGGGACTTCGCCGCTTCTTCTCGGATCGATCCTTGTCGCTCTGTCTAACGCCACTCCAAGCGCTTTAAACACCGCCTCGAGATAATGATGCATGTCACCTTCACCGGATATCTCCGCGTGAAGGTTCATGCACAGCTTCCCGGCAAAACTTTCCAGCAGATCTTCCGCGAAATGCATCGAATAATTCTCATTGTCCTGTATCACGCGGGCGCCTATGCCCCGGCTGTCAGTGAACTTGAACGCCGGGCGGTTTGAAATATCCACAAGCACTTTCGCGCTTGCCATATCCATGGGAACCTCCGCCGAAGCCATCCTTGCTATCCCTTTTGAATCGCCCAGGGCCCGCTTGAACGCTTCGCCGAGCGCGATACCCACGTCTTCGTTAAGATGATGATTATCCACGTGGGTATCTCCACGGGCCTCAAGCTTCAGATCAAAATACCCGTGATAGGCGAAAAGCGTCAGCATATGGTCCAGAAAGCCTATTGACGTGGAAATATCGGACCTGCCCTTTCCGTCGATATTAAGAAGCGCGATCTTGATCTCCGTCTCTTTGGATTTCCTTTCGTATCTGGTTTTTCTCCTGCCCGAACTTTCCTTCTTACCGAATATACTCATTATTATCCTCCCCCTGTCACTCGCACCTGACACGCACCGACTCCCAGTGCTTCTCAAGTTTTTCTAATCCGGCAAGTTCCCGGATCCAGTCGGCGGAACCGTGTATGGTTTTGCGCGAACATGATATCACATGCGAGCTTTTAATGAAACTCCTCAGGTTGAGACCCGAAAAATACCGTGCCGTCCCATCGGTCGGCAGCACATGGCTCGGCCCCGCGACATAATCACCCAGGGCCACCGGTGTATACTCCCCAAGGAATATCGCGGCGGCGTTCGTGATCTTTTTCACCAGCCTGCTCGGCGACTTTATCATCAATTGCAGATGCTCCGGCGCGATCATATTGGAGACCGATATCGCCTCATCCAGATTTTTCACTTTCATGATATAACCCTTTATCGACAGGTCCCCGCGCAGCGCGTTAAACAACCTTCGGGACGGCGTTACCAGGATCGATAACCCTTTGTGGTGTTCCTCCTGGGCCAGGAGATCCTTTTTTATATATTCGATATTCGAATGATGGTTCGCGATGATCAGGACCTCACTGGGGCCGGCCAGCATATCTATGTCACAGTACCCGAACACCTGCCGTTTCGCCTCCGTCACATACTCGTTCCCGGGGCCCACGATCTTATCCACCCTGGGTATGGTCTTTGTCCCGAAAGCAAGAGCGGCGATCGCCTGCGCCCCTCCGACCTTATATATCTCATCCACTTTTAAAAGGTTCGCCATAACGAGTATATGCGGATCTATGCTTTTGTACCTGTTGGGCGGAGAAAGCAGCACGATCTTCTTCACGCCGGCGATGTTCGCGGGTAGCACGGTCATATACACGCTCGACACCAGAGGGGCTGTCCCGCCGGGGACATAAACGCCGACATTTTCAATGGGTTCGAATTTTTCACCCACTTCTATGCCGGACTCCTGCTTGATCATCCAGGACCTGGGGATCTGGTTCCTGTAGAACTTATCCATGTTCCTTATGATCTTCTTCAGCGTATTAACGAGCTCCGGTTTTATATCCTGATAAGCGCCGCTGATCTCCGCTTCGGTGACCCGAAGCCCTTTCCGGGCCAATTTCACCTTGTCGAATTTTTTCGTATACCTTATCAGGGCGTCGTCCCCTTCGGCCCGGACCTGCTCGATGATCCCGGCGACCTTCTTCTGCAGGCGCTTCCTTCCCTGGTCATGCCTGTTCACCAGGCCCCTGAATGTCTCGCTCCCCACCTTAACGATCTTCATCACTGCCTCGCTTTTTCCGCGATCATGCGGCGCCCCTCGTCCACGGCGGACGTCAGACCCTCGGGTTTCTTCCCGCCGGCCTGCGCGAAAGTGTCGGTGCCGCCGCCCCGGCCTTCGATATTCCCGGCTATTTTATCTATTATGTCCCGCGCGCTGAAACCTCTTTCAGTGAGATCAGCGGTAACAGCGCATATCAAAGACGCCCTGCCGGCTTTTCTGCCTCCCAGAAGGATGATACCGGAGCCTGCTTTCTTTCCCGCGTGTGTTAACGCTTTCCTCAGCGCGGGCATCTCGACATCCTCGAAAACAGCACCGACAAACCCCACGCCATCGGCGGTACTTTTTTCACGTAAGATCCGGTCCAGTTCGCTCTTCAGTCCGGTAAAGGTATCCGCCTCTTCCGCTTTCCGGCGCTTTTTTCCGGCTCTGTCAGCATATTCCTTTATTTTGACAAAAACGGGCTTTATCGTGTCCTCATAATCACGCAGGACCTTCCGGTCTATCGCGATATCCGCGGCACAGATCCCTCTGGCCATGCTTAAAGCCTTTTTCACGTCAGGCGCGGAACCGGGCTCCTCATTGAGATACATTTTCAACAGGTCCCCGGGTACTGCCTCATGCTCTCTCAGGGCATCTTCCAGCGCCCCCTTTAGCCAGGACCTCGCTCCGTCGCCGCTCACAGCCTCTACCCGCCTCGTGCCGCTGGCCACAGAGCTCTCGTTAAGGATCTTCACGAGCCCTATTTCCGCGGTGTTCCGCACATGCGTCCCCCCGCAAAGTTCTTTTGACACATCGCCGATGGACACCATGCGGACCGTGTCCCCGTATTTCTCCCCGAAAAAAGAAAGCGCGCCCTCCTGTTTAGACTCATTGAAAGACATCGTTTTCACGCGCACGGGGATGCCTTCCTCTATCCAGCCGTTGATCAGGTCCTCGACCTTCCTCAATTCTCTGCCGGAAAGTTTCTTCATGTGGGTGAAATCAAACCTTAAATGCCTGTTATCGACAAACGACCCGGACTGCCTGACGTGTTCTCCCAGCACCCTGCGGAGCGCTGCCTGGAAAAGATGCGTGGCGGTATGGTTCATTGAAGCCATCTGTCTCCTGCCGGTATCCCGCTCAAGCGTCACCCTGTCATTTTTTCTGAAACACCCCTTGCTCACGAGCACCTTTAACACCTTCCTGCCGCCGGCGTCGCAGGTATCCATAATATCCATAAAAGCGTTCTCAGCGGTGATCGTCCCGGTATCGCCTGCCTGTCCCCCGCCTTCGGCGTAAAGTTCACTGCTCTGCGGGGACGTTATGATCTGCGCTTCCTCGCCCTCCTGTATCTCATCGGAGACCTCGCCCCTTTTAAGTATGTACGCCATGGTGGTTTCCAGGGGCAGGACGTCCGAAAATTCCGGTTCCGGCGCCGCGTCGAACAGGCCGGGCTGAAAGATAAACCCGGCCGATATATTGCTGCCTTTCCGGGACTCTTCCTTTCTTCTTTTCATGAGCCTTTCAAATTCTTTTATATCCAGACCGATACCCGCGGCCTCGGTTTTCTCGACGACCACATCCAGAGGCAGGCCGTAAGTATCGACAAGCTTGAATATCCGGCCGCCGCTGAGAACGCGTGCCCCGCCTGAAAGCATGTCTTCAAGAACCGGAAGGGCTGAATTCAACGTGTCATTGAACCGCTCCTCCTCCTGTTTAACAATAGCGCTGATGTGTTCCCTTTTTTCCTCAAGTTCAGGATACACGTCCTTCATGAGACCGGCCACCACGGGCACGATGTTGTACAGGAACGGTTTCTTTTTCCCGCTCCTCAAATACGCCCTTCTTATAAGTTTGCGGATCACATACCCCTGTTTTTCGTTAGACGGCGAGACCCCGTCCGCCACAGCGAACACAGCCGCCCTGACATGGTCCGCTATACGATAAATGTCCGGAGCCGGGATCTCTCCCCCGGCGCCCTCGTCCAGCTCTCTCCTGATACGATCAGTAATGGGCCTGAACAGGTCTGTCTCGAAATTAGTGGTTACCCCCTGCAGGACGGACGCAAGGCGTTCAAGCCCCATTCCCGTATCTATGTTCCTGTTGGGTAAAGCTCCCAGTTGACCGTCGGGTTTTCTTTCAAACTCCGTGAATACCAGGTTCCACACTTCGACAAACCTGCCGCAATCACACGAGGGATCGCATTCAGCCCTTCCGCAGCCAGTCCCCGGCCCCCAATCGTAGAATATCTCGGAACAGGGACCGCACGGCCCGTTCGGTCCCTGTTCCGGAGCGTTCGCCGGCCAGAAGTTACTATCCGCTCCCAGTTTTATTACCCTTTCCGCCGGGACCTTTACGTCGTTAAGCCACAGTGAATAGGATTCCCCGTCATCTTTATATACGGATATCCATAAACGGTCTTCCGGGAACCCCATTTCTTCCGTCATGAACTGCCAGGCCCAGCTTATGGCTTCCTGCTTGAAATAGTCGCCGAAAGAAAAGTTCCCGAGCATCTCGAAAAAAGTATGGTGCCGGGGCGTCTTACCGACGTTTTCAAGGTCACCGGTCCGCAGGCATTTCTGGCAGGAAGCCGCGCGCTTATACGTGATGTTCTTTCCCATGAACTGTTCCTTGAACTGGTTCATGCCCGCGCCGGTAAATAGAAGCGTGGGATCGTTCCGAGGGACAAGCAGGTCGCCCGGCACGACAGTGTGCCCTCTTTTCTCGAAAAACTCAAGATATCTTTTTCTGATCTCAGTGGATAACATGGTTATTTCTAATTACTCAGGTCTACCGTTACAGAAGTAACGATCGCCTGCCATATTCCTACCAGGGCCCCTCCGCCCGGTGTGGATCCTCCCTGTACGGAACATGGCAGGCGATCGTTCGCCACGCCTCTTCCATATTCCTACCAGGGCCCCTTTGCCCGGTGTGGATCCTCCTGTACGGAACATGGTAAACGATCGTTCGCCACG
>DAOVKF010000104.1 GCA_030631915.1 Candidatus Omnitrophota bacterium | reverse complement strand
CCGGGAGATACAGGCGGGGAAGTGTATGACATAGGAGACTCCTGGGAATATGACGGTAAATACTACATCAAGCTGGGAAGCGGCCTTGAAGGATCCGGAGGCGGCGTGCCGGAGCTGCCGGCAGGCATGATGCCGTTCATGGGAGTGGCAATAAGCGCGGTCATAAGACGGATAAGAAAGTTTTCAAAATAAGACGGGTAGAATAAAAAGGAGAGAATAACCCGCCGAATAAAAGAAGGACCCGGGTGAGTTGCCCGTGGTTCTTCTTTTTTTTAAAAATCCAGCCATCCGAAGCAGAGCTGTTACAGGGGTGGGTGGGCGGAAAAAATAATTTCCGGATTTCCGCCGCAGGTTATAGATAAAATGTGATACCGCTCCCCCTCCCCCCCGGTAAAATTAGCATTTCTCACGACATATGGTATACTTTTAATAGCCGATGGGGGCTTGAATCTACGGGGGGTAAAATGGCTAATGTCGAGGGATTGTCAAACAAGGAATTAAAAGCAGTTATTCTGGAAGACCTCAAAGACGTCAATATCGATCCCAAGTCTTTCACGATAAAAATAAAGAAGGGGGTCACGGTCACCCTGAAAGGGGAGGTCGATACCCGGAAAGAGAGGGATCTCATCATACAGACGATCATGGACGTGGTAGGGGTAGAGGATATCATCGATGAGCTGGTAATACTGCGGAGGTTCGATAGCGATACTTCGGAAGACGCTGTTGAGGACGGGTCCGGATATGATCTGTTTGACGAGGACAATGAACGCATGGGCACCGAAAGCGTCTCCCGATCCGTACAGGACGGAGTGCCGTATATCCCGCCCATGACTTCGCCGTTCGAAGAAACTTTTGAGAACACAAAAAAGAAAGAGCCGCGAAAGAAGAAAGGGTCAGATGACTCTTGAAGGGGACGAGGCTTGGTATTACAGGCCCTGGGTAATAACAGCCGCCATACTCTGTTTCGGGCCTCTGGGACTTGTCCCTTTATGGTTCCGTCCCGGAACAAAAGCGTATATTAAAACTGGCGTTTCAATCGCCGTAATAGCCCTGACTGTCTGGATGGCGACGGGCACGCTCGAGGTGTATAAAGAAGTGATGGAGACCTATGAGGAGCTTTCTTTGGTTGTGGGTGACAATGCCGATAAATCTTATTAAAGGGAGGGCAAATGTTCGGTCTCGGGCTGCCTGAGATACTTCTGATACTTGTCATAGCGCTGCTTATCTTCGGGGCGGCAAAACTGCCGGAAATAGGCAGGGCCCTGGGCAAGTCCTTAAGCGAGTTCAAGAAGGGGATGCAGGATCTTTCGGAGAAAAAAGATGATGAGGAGAAGAAAGAAGAAAAGGGCGACGAACGGAACAAATGAGCGCCTTCTGTCCGGAAGAACCTAAAAAACTGGATATTGTCAGCCATCTGGAAGAATTTCGCAAAAGAATACTGATCTCGCTGGGGGTCCTGGCAGGCGCGAGTATATTTACTTTTTCCCGGGGCGACAGTATCCTGTCCATTGTGACAAAGCCGGTACTGACACTGGTCCCGGAACTCATATATATCGGTCCTGCCGAAGCTTTCACAGCATACCTGACGACAGCCCTGCTGTCGGGTTTCATCCTGGGTTCCCCCTTTTTCCTTTACCAGGCATGGGCATTTATTGCGCCTGCCATCTCCAGGGGATCGCGGAGACGCGCGGCAGCATGGTTCCTGTCCGCCATGCTCCTTTTTATCGCGGGAATAGCCTTTTCATATTATCTGGCCATTCCAGGGGCCTTAAAGTTCCTGCTAAACTTCGGCGCCGGGGTGGCCACACCCAGAATAACGCTGGGCAGATATATCTCTTTTTTCGCGGCGCTGATCCTGGCAGGCGGGGTCGTGTTCGAGATACCCGTTGCTATGGGCCTTCTGACAGACACAGGCCTTATCAATACACGGACCTTGAGGCGGAAAAGGCCTCACGCCATGCTGGGCATACTGATATTCGCCGCTGTCATAACACCCACGCAGGACATAGTTAACATGCTCATGTTCGCCCTTCCCATGGCACTGCTTTACGAGGCAGGGCTCCTGCTCGCCAGAGGCATAGAACGCGGAAAAAGATCCGGAAACGCCGCCTGAAGAAAAAGTATTTGTCTTTTTCCGGATCACCGATATAATAGGAAGAACTTATGATGAAGCGGAGTAAACATAACATATACCCGGCCTTAAGGATAGCCGGCCTTTTTCTCGTTGCGGCGCTTTCCGCATCCTGTTCGACAACGGCTCCGGGCCCGAGGCCCGCGGCAAACGCCGCTTACGTTTCCATGGCCGGACCCGTTTCTCTACCCACGCCCCTGAGACAGGACATTTATCACACCGTGGCTCCCGGGGAAACACTCTGGCGGATAAGCCGGATGTACGAGGTAGACATAAAAACCATCAAAAAGACAAACAGGATAAAGGATGTCAGGGACCTGGATATAGGGCAGAGGCTGTACATACCGTCAGCCGCGCCGAGGATAGATATCGTCACGTTATACCCCGGCCGGAAATGGAAATATATCATCATACACCACAGCGCCACGGATCACGGCAACAGCGAAAAGTTCAACAGGGCGCACTTGAACCGCGGGTGGAAAGGGGTGGGATATCACTTTGTGATAGATAACGGCACCTGCGGCAAAGACGACGGACAGATCGAATCAACGCCGAGATGGATAAAACAGGAGACCGGCGCCCACTGCAAAGCGGACGGGATGAACGAAAAGAGCATCGGCATATGCCTGGTCGGCAACTTTTCCATCGACCGGGTGTCGCCGGCCCAGATGAGGTCCGTGGTGTATCTGGTTAAACAGCTTAAAGAGCATTATAACATTCCCTCGAGCCGCATCCTGGGCCACGGACAGGTGCCGGGCGCGAGGACAGAATGCCCGGGCAAAAAATTCCCCTGGAAAACCTTCAATTCATACCTCAGGCGATAGTATATGAAGCCATGCGTCTGGACTTGAAAACACGCGAGCGCGAGAGTGAAAATGAGAACAATAAAAATTTCTTCGCAACGTCCGATAATGTATGTTATGTTAACTTGGCGAGAAGAGGACTCATAAGGGCCGGATTTTATCATTTCAGCCCTGTCATACGAAATAATACGTTCAGGAATGAATCAGGTAGTTTTCCGCGTATTTATCAAGAAGTTTCCGGATAATCTTTCAGTTCCAGCATTTACATTCATCCAGCGCTAATTTCGCGAAATAACGCAAATCCTCATCCGGGTCCCGGTTATATTCCTTGAGGACATTCAGCGCCGTCTTTGACGTCTGGTGGGCCAACAGCACCATAATAGCTTCTTTCGTCTTAAGGCCGACCTCGGCCCTCAAAAGCAGCCTGCCGATGTTTTGTATGATCTCTTCGGAGATATCCTGATAATCCGCCGGCAGAAATGAGTGCCCACCTATGTACTCGCCTGCCGCCCGGATCTCAGGGTCCGGGCTGTCTATGCTGCCGGACACCGAGGGCGCCCTTCCCTTTTCCCAGGCTTTCTCCAGAAACCTCCAAAAATCCTTCTCGTTCATGTCGCCTCCTTTCTTCCCATTAAAAGACAACATTCCCGGGCAGATTCTTTCAAATTTTTTTAAAAAAATTGATTGTGCTGGATAGAGCAGCGACCTGGAACAGGGATTTGTCAGAGGTATAACATCCTGTATCCTCTTAGAACGGCGTCACAGAGCATTTGTGAAAGCGGTTTGAAATTGCCCAGGTCACCTTTGGCAAGGGCCAGATAATAACCGGACTGGTCCTCGACGCGGATCACTGCCGGAGGATACCCGCGGGCAAGGAGCTGAGCGTTCATGATCAATCTGCCCACCCTGCCGTTGCCGTCAAAAAACGGATGGATGGCTTCAAATTCATAGTGGTCACTCGCGATCTTTTTTACGGGTACGGGCGTGCTCCCGTATTTGTTTATATTCCTTAAAAAAGCCTTCATCTTTACAGGCACCATCTGGGCGGACGGCAGCCTGACCTCTGTGTTGGTCAAATTCACGTATCCTGTCCTGTATCTACCCGGGAGCTTATCATCGAAATCATACATGATCAGGCTGTGCAGTTTCAATATGAACTCTTCATCGATCTTAAATCCCGGTTTTATCCTATCGAGCAGGTAAAAAAGAGCGTTTTTATGATTGACGGCCTCAAGCACCTCAAAAAAACGCCTGCCGCGGACCTGTTCGCCTTCCAGGGCCTGCCTGGTTTCCCTGATGGTCATTCTACTGCCTTCTATGGCATTGGAATTATACGTCATGTCCAGCAGGAACTGCCCCTTTGCCGTTTTATCCGCCTTGAGTGTCCTGATGGGATCTTCTATCCCCCTGCGCAGCGTTTCCAGCAGCGGTGTCATGTCTATATTCTGTTTGAACAATTCGTCCAGCCGCCTGGACTGTGACGGATGCGGTTTTACCCCCCTGTTCATCCACCTGTAAACCGTATTATACGAAACTTCCAGCACCCTGGCGATCTCGGCCTTGGACAGCCCCCCCTCTTCGACCAGTTTCTCAAGTTTGGCCCTGTCGTCCAATATGACATTTTTCATGTTGTTCTCCTCTTAAATATATGACATATGTTATATATCTATCTACAAAATAAGTATACCATATGTTAAATTGGTTGTCAACCTTGCAGCATGCCAGGCACAAATAAGGGCTGTTCGTCAAGCAGACGTATTACTGTGGCGGGGTCACTTCGGGCTCAGGGTCAATATATTCTCACTGGTGTCGATCTTTATGTGGAAACGATTCAGAAAAGACATGCCGAGGATCCCATTGACATCATCTTTTTTATACAGTCCGGTAAACTCTTCGGGCAGGACCACCGCGCTGACGTCAACTGCTTCAGCATTGCCGACTTTTACGGACCTCAATCTCACGGGGATGCCATACAGAACGTTTCCATCAGCCAGCTTTATCGGGGCCCTTTTTTTACCCGCGGTTTTCATTTCTAATTTTTCGGCGATCTTCGGAGAGAAATATACCAGGGTCGCTCCCGTGTCTACAAGCAGCCGGGTTTCGACCCTGCCGTTCAAAAGCGCTTTAACGACGATCCTGGACCTGTCCGTGAATTTCACTTCGACCGCTCTGTCCCGGATCCCGGCGGCCTCTTCTATCCGTCTGAAAAAGGCGTCTTTTGCCTTTTTCTTGTCCCTGTCTCCCCTTTCGGAAAAGCGTTTTCTCCTTTCCTCCATAAATTCCTGTTTTTTCCGGATGTTCTCAGAGGCCTCGATCCCCTCTATATCCCCGGCTGAAATGGAAACAATACCGAACCCGACATCGACGATCAGTCCCATTTCATTTTTCTGTCTGACGATACCGGTTATTTTCCCCTTTTTTTTCAGCCGTATGACAACGATATCCCCACCGGTTCCGGGATATTCCTCTGTCCCGG
>DAOVKF010000056.1 GCA_030631915.1 Candidatus Omnitrophota bacterium | reverse complement strand
TGGGGGACGGCAAAGGTCGATAAATACGTCACTGACGACAAGGTCATCTATAAGAGCAGGACGGAATATGTCACCCCTCCTGAATACGCGACCGTTATTCAGAAACTTTCGCTAAAGAGAAAAACGCTGATGCCTCTGAGATACACTGATAAAGCGGCGGGCGCCAGGGGTGGCAAAAGGTCGATCCTTCTGACACAGACAGGGGACAGAACAGACCTTCTGTTCGTAAAAGGCCCTGTCTTTTTCGCCTTAAAGGACTTTGAGACCGGAGAAAAGACAACGGTCTTTTCTCCGTATGAGGTCATGTTATACATGCCTTTGATGGAACAGTATAATTTCCGGAAGAAGGGATCGCAGTTTTTTGAAATTATGGTCCCGATAGATGAGCCCATGCCCGTTCTCCGCGATAAAGTCGAAATACGGTATCTCCGTGACGAGTACATACCTGTCATGGGCCGGAGGATAGAAGCCGAACGTTTCATCATACGGAGCACGGGAATACCTGAAGTGACGGTCAGTTTATCCAGGCACACCCATTTGCTTTTATCCGCGGAGATCAGTAAGAAAAACATGCGTTTTGTCCTTAAGAAGCCGCGCAGAGGATTTAAGTATCTGTTCGGAAGACTGGCAGGCGACGGAAGAGCGGGTCCTGATGAAGATACCGGTTCCTCCGGAAGAACGAAAATGCCCCCGGATACATTGACGGAGGTTCACGGCAAACGACAGGAAGTTTTTTTTGAGAGCCGAAACCTTATGCTGTCAGGAAGGCTCTGGACCCCGGCCGGCATAGGGGCTTTTCCGGCGGTCCTCCTTGTCCCCGAGGACGGACCGATGAGGAACGGCGAACAGTCACTATTTGAAGCGCTCGGCAGACGCTTATCCTCTTCCGGCATCGCCGTTCTTGATTTCGACAGCCCCGGACAGGGGAAAAGCCAGGGAAATTTCAGGGAACTCGACGACGGGAAAAGAATACGCGACATTAAAGCGGCGGTCTCATTTCTTGGGGAGCATCCGTCGGTCAACGGGGAAAAGATCACTGTTATCGGCTATGGAGGCGGGGGGTATCTCGCCATGAAGGCGGTGGAGCAGGCCTTTCCGTCGGTGTCCTGTATTTGCCTTGGCGTGCCGCTTGACTCAGAAGTGAGTTACACCCTTCAAGGGCTTTCCATCGAAGGGATGCATCAGATGCTGGCCATGCATGGCCTTGGCCGGTTCGATAACAGCTATATGAAAACGGTATGCGACATCATGAAGGAAAATTTAACAAAGATCAAAGGTTCGAACGAAGACTCGCTGTTTTTTATGAGCAAAAAACTTCCGCTGAAAGCCTGCCGCGAGTATCTTGACCGCAAACCCTATGATACCATTATTGCGTTGAAAAGGCCTCTTTTGATGATTTTCGGAAAAGACGGCAGGAACTTCAGGCCAAAGGCCGTGGAAAGCTTAAAATCCCTTCTTGCTGACAGGGGAGAGGTTAAGATCGCGGTCTTTCGGAATCTTGGGACATATATGGAAAAGAGGGAAGAAAGCGGCGAAAACGGGGATTTCAACCTCAACGAAGATGTTGTTCAACTCATCAAGGCCCGGGTCACAGGCCCGGGGATGCCATAGCCAACATTAACAGGTATAATGATTTACAAAAAAAAGGGCGAGCACATCCTAACCACGATAAAATTGTCGCCAAAGGTAAAGGCTCAAGAGAGTCCTTGCTCCATATTTATTTGACTTTTAAAAAATAATGTGCTATATTTCATGAAACCGAAAAGGGGGTGTATAATGAAAAGGTTATTAGCTATTTTTATTGGCATGATTTTCGTTTTATCTGTTGCCATTTCCGCGTTGGCTGCGGATATGCCTGCGAAAGCGCAGGTGACGCCAGTCAAGGCAATGACGGTCAAGGCAACTCCGCAGAAAATGTCTGCTTATCCGGCGGGTCCCATTCAAAAACTGGAAAGAGGTTTCAATAACACAGTTTTTGGATGGACCGAGATTCCCAAGCGTATTGTGGACAAGACCAAAGAAAGCAATCCGATAAAGGGTGTGCTTCTGGGGGTTTTCCAGGGGTCTTGTAAAGCTTTTGCGCGAACGGTTTCCGGGATTTCGGAAGTTTTGACTTTTCCGATAGGAAGATATGATAAGCCACGGGTGTTGCCGGACATGCCTGCCGCCAGATAACGTGCAATAATCATAAACACATGAAAAACGAGCGATGGATCGAGAGATCGCTCGTTTTTCATACTATAAAGCCGTTAAGACGCAGTGACCGGAAAGAAAAAGATGAAGCTGGATCTGTCCGAAAGAAGAAAATACATCCGTATTGCAGTTCCGCTGAGAGTGGATGTTTCGTCCGGTGAGTGGAAAGAGAAAAGCCGCACCATGGATATTTCGCCCATGGGAATGAGATTTAAGGTCAGCCGTAAATTCAGCATACCCGCGACCGTCGATCTATCTATATATCTGCCGTCATCAGACGTTCCCGCTGGTATGCGGGGAAAGGTCATATGGCAGAAAAGGGCCGCTACTGACGATAATGCCCCGTATGATGTCGGCGTTGAAATAACCGATATAGGAGAGAGCAAAAAGGTCGCGTTATTGAAATATCTTTGTGATATGATGTACGCCGCTCCCTGTAAGACAGAGTGGTGACCGAACCCCGGAGGTGTTTCTTGAAAAAACGTCAAATCCTGAGTGTAGTTGTTTTAATATTTGCGGCCGTCGGTTGCGCGGATATGGACACACCCGGCCCCGCCCAGATCATGAAAAATCCCATAGGCCCGAATGTGGTCAAGATAGGGATGACAAAGGCCCGGGTACTCTCTCTCTACGGAGAGCCGGACATCAAAAGCTCAGTGAGGTCGGCAAAATGGGCGGGAGAAAGAGAAGAGTGGTTTTACAGCGCCGAGCTTAAGGCCCTCCCTGTCAGCGCCGATTACCTTGCCGATGATCTCTACCTGTATTTCGACGGGGACAATCTCACGAATATCAGTAAAGTGGCTCTGGGGAAAACAAGCGAGGATATAAGAGATGCCGGGGAAGAAACCATTAAGTGATATCACGATATCAAGACTTATTATCGAAGGATTCGCGGATAAACTCACCAGGCACCTGACAAATGATGTTACTATCGTGGGAGCGGGTCCTGCCGGATTGACCGCGGCGTACTATCTCGCGAAAGAGGGAATAAAGGTCTGTGTGTTCGAAAGAAAGCTGAGCGTAGGCGGCGGGATGTGGGGCGGCGGGATGATGTTTAACGAGATCGTGGTCCAGGATGAGGGCAAAAGGATACTGGAACGGTTTAAAGTCCCGGTAAAAGGTCACAGGAACGGTTATCATACCGCTGATTCTGTCAGCGCGGTATCGACCATCTGTTCGAAAGCCTCGTTGGCCGGTGCCGAGATCTTTAACCTCATGGAAGTCGAAGATCTGATGATGAAGAACGACAGAGTAAAAGGGCTGGTCATAAACTGGACCGCTGTCAGGATGGCTGAACTGCACGTCGATCCGTTAAGTGTCGAGACCAGGTTCCTGGTCGATGCGACAGGCCATTCGTGCGAAGTGGCGCGTCTTCTGGAAAAAAAGGCCGGGGTGACCCTCGCGACAGAGACCGGAGGCGTTCTGGGGGAAAAGCCGTTATGGGCGGAGACGGGGGAGAACAGCATGCGTAAGAATACGCGTGAGATCTTTCCGAACGTCTATGTCGCCGGCATGGCGGCGAATGCTGTTTTTGGAAGTCCGCGGATGGGCCCTATTTTCGGCGGCATGCTTATGTCAGGTGAAAAGGTGGCGGATCTGATTAAAAAGAGGCTGCGGTAATACGCGGTATTCCGGGGAAGGGAGACTCATGCTGAGAACATTGTGTAAATCAAAAATAATGGGTGCCTGTATAACGGATAAAATGCTTCAATACAGCGGGAGTATCGGCATAGACAAGGCGATCATTGAAGCCGCTGACATCTTACCCGGTGAACAGGTACAGGTATTGAATTTTAGCAACGGAGAACGTTTTACCACCTATGTGATCGAAGAAAAGGTCAGGTCCGGCAGGATGGTCCTTTATGGACCTGCCGCGCGAAAAGGAGAGGTGGGGGACGAACTGGTGATCCTGTCCTATTGCCTTTTGGAAACAAAGGAGTGGCATAATTTTAAACAGCGTTTTATCGCGCTGGCGAAAAACAATCAGTTGAAAGCAGGCAAATGAACCTTCTGGAGCTGGCGACATATCCGGATCCCTGTCTGCGGATCAGGACAAGAGCTGTTGGGGAGTTTACGGGCGAGTTAGAGAACACGATCCGCGGCATGACGGAGATAATGTATTTGAACAAAGGGATAGGCCTGGCCGCGACGCAGGTCGGTCTGGGGTCAAGCCTTTTCATCGCTGATGTCGGAGAGGGGTTGAAAGTCTTTGTAAATCCCGAGATTATCGAACGATCCGATGAAAAGGACAGGATGGAAGAAGGCTGTCTCAGCTTAGCCGGTGTCGGCGTTAATGTCGCGCGGCCCGAAAACGTAAAAATTAAAGCCCGGGACATCCATGGCGAATTTTTTTTTGAGACATTCGACGGACTGATGGCAAAGGTCGTCCAGCACGAGATGGATCACCTGGAAGGGAAATTGATCATCGACTATCTCAACCCCGCCCTGCGTTTCTGGAACGCCTGGAAGCTGGCAAGACAAAAAAGATCCCTGGAAACGCAACGTATGCGCGCTTGACCGGCGGCGCGCGCGGGCAACGCGTTCGGAAGTGAGCGGGAATATGACACTGGAAGAAAGGATAAAAGCGGATCTCAACGTGTCCCTGAAACAGGGCGACAAGGGGAAGGTGTCCATTTTAAGGATGATACTAAGCGCGATCAAGAACAAAAAGATCGAGGAAGGCAGTGACGTCCTTGCTGACGCCGGTGTGATCGGGATCATGCAAAAAATGGCCCGTCAGCATAAAGAGTCGATAGAACAATTCAGCCGGGCGGGGAGGAATGACCTTGTCGACAAAGAGGCTGAAGAGCTGAAAGCGCTGGAGAGTTATCTTCCGGAGGCGCTCGCCGGGGATGAACTGGACAGGATAATTTCAGACGCCATAGCCGGTAAGGGCGCGACTTCTATCAGGGATATGGGTATTGTAATGCGGGTTGTGATGGACAAAACCGCGGGACGCGCTGACGGAAAGGTTGTCAGCGAAAAAGTAAGAGAAGCACTAAACGCGCAAGAAGGAGGAGAAAATGGTAAGAACGTCTAAAACGGCGATCGTCGTACTCATTGTTTCTATCGTTGCGGCTGTTGCGTTAGCACCCGCGATCGCGGATGAGAGCGGAAAAAGTTTTAATGAGGCCGTGAAAAGCGGCGCTAAAGCGACCGTGAACTATCCGGCGAATTTGCTGAATCAGTCCGTTGAGACCGTCGGGACAGCCGCCAGCAACACCGCGGGCGTTGTGGTGGATACCGTCAAGGTCACGGGTGAAACGCTTACCGGGGACGTGAAAAAAGCTCCCGAGATCGTTATAACTCCAGTTAAAAAGAGTGCGGAAACGATCAGAGACGCCGTGGTCGATACTGCCGAGACCCCGGTCAAGGCCGCACAGAAAACGGTTGAGCAGGATCAGTAGTAGATATTCCGTCCGGGAGCGCCTCGCAACGACCTTTTCTGCGGTCATTGCGGGGCGGCCGGCGGAGCACAGTCGAAAGTTGGTGGAGTCCTTGACAGCCTTGTGAATATCGCTATCCTGGTGTTATTATTGCTGTTTTCCGCTTTTTTTTCCGGTTCCGAGACTGCCTTTTTTTCTATCGGGAAAGTCAGGTTCAAGCAGATCGAGAGCATACAGTCCCCGTCGGCAAGAAGGGTAATATCCCTGTTATCCGATCCTCACAAGCTCATCATAACAATACTGATCGGCAATACCCTCGTAAATATAGCCGCCAGTTCGATGATGGCCGATATCTTCTATGATCATTTAGGGGAAAAAGGTATCGGCATATCTATAATCGCAATGGTGGCGTTGCTGCTGGTGTGGGGTGAGGTCACCCCGAAGATGTTCGCTCTTTCAAACGCGCAAAAATTCTCTTTTTTTGCCGGCGCGCCTCTTTTTTTCTTCGTGCGGCTTTTTGCGCCGCTCAGATATATCCTGAACAATACCGCCGGTATAGTGGTCAGATCCGTCGGGCTCAGGATCCCGTCCGAAAGACCCGGAATAACGGAACAGGAGATCCGCCATCTTTTTTCTATCGGCAGGAAAAAAGGGGTCGTTAAGGAAAAAGAGGAGGATATGATCGAAAGCGTTCTGCGGTTCAAGGATCTGAACGCCGCGGATATAATGACCCCCAGAATAGATGTAGCGGCCCTTGATCTGACCGAAACTCGGGATGAGATAATAACAAAGATCAAGGCGGAGAAATGCTCACGATTACCGGTATATATACATACTCTGGATAACATAGTGGGGGTTATTCATGCTAAAGATTTTCTGCTGAATCCGGAGGGTCCGATCAGAAGCCTCGTGAAAAAGCCCTGTTTCGTGCCCGAAAGCATGCGTATCGATGATCTTCTTAACGAGCTTCAGGGCAAGAAAGTTCACATGGCCATAGTTACGGATGAGTATGGAGTTACTTCGGGGGTCGTCACAATGGAGGACATACTCGAAGAGATCGTCGGGGAGATCAGTGACGAGCTTGATCTCGAGATCCCGAAGGTCAGAAAGATAGACCAGAAGACGTTTGAGGTCAGCGGTCAGACGCATATCAACGAAATAAACGAAGAGCTTGGCGCCGGGATCGAAACCGAAGAGGTCGACACGATAGGGGGATTTGTGATCCTGCAAATGGGAAAGATCCCCCGTGCGGGGGACAGCATTGAATCGCATGGTTATCGTATCACCGTGGGCGACGTATCGAAGAACCGTATAACCAGTCTGAGAATGGAAAAAACAGGATCATGAACTGCGGCAATATACCAATAAGTTAGGCAGGGAAAATGATTACGATCTACACGATCATAGTTCTAATCGCGATCGGTTCTCAGGCATTTTTTACCGCCACTGAGATGGCTTTTACGGCCGTTGATAAGATCAAATTGAAGAATCTTGTAGAGGCCGCCGATCCCCGCGCGCTGAAGCTTAATGATTTCCTGTCTAAAGAAGGGATGTTTCTCGGCACAACGCTTGTCGGGACCAATATTTCTGTTATCATCGCGTCTGTTCTGGCGACCAGGATATTCGCGGAATATTACGGCGCGGGATTTTCCCCGGTGATCACCACCGTTGTTATGGTGCCGTTGATCCTCGTCTTCGCGGAAATAATCCCGAAGATCATCGCGCGCCAGTTTTCCGTGCCGCTGGCTCTGCACACAGTAACCGCTTTAGAAAATTTTTTCAGGATATTCCGGCCCTTGATCCTTATCGTGAACAGCGCTGCCGGACTTCTGCTGTATCCCTTCAGGGGACAGGGAGTGTCCCGGGATATGACTTTTACGAAAAGGGACCTTAAGGCGTTCCTGTATTCCGGTCTTGAGACCGGAGAGGTCGAAAGGGATGAACTTGAGCTTATTCATAAAGTGCTTGATTTCGGCGGGAAACAGGTTAAGGACAGTATGGTCCCTCTGTACAGGGTTTCTTCGATAAGCGAGAAAGACACTATTAAGGATCTGAAGGGCCTGGTCTCTCTGACGGGTTTTTCGCGCATACCGGTGTATAAGGACCGCAAAGACCATATTACAGGGGTCGCGAACATCTATGACGTCCTTTTCCGCATGGAAGAAGAAACAGGCAGGGCCGCTGCTGTGAAGGATTTTATCCGCGAACCTGTTCATATAAAGCAGACCGACGGACTGGACATCGCGTTAACGCGCCTTCGGCACAGGACACAGCCCATGGGAATAGTCACCGATGACAGGGAAAGGGTGGTCGGGATTATTACCATCGAAGATATGCTGGAAGAACTTGTCGGCAGTATCGAAGACAGGGGATAGCCGTTCCCATCCCTCTTGCTTTTTCTCGGGTGTTCGGGTATCCTTTTAAAAAAGATTTACCGGAGGAGGCATATGAAAAAAACGTGTTTACTTTTGATTCTGCTGGTAACGGCTTCTTTTCTGATCACCGGATGCGGGGAAACGGTAACCGGGATGATAAAGGATACCAAGCGCATCGGGACCGGGATAAAAACGGTATTTGTGCGGGAATGATCCCGAACGGATCTCCCGGGGTCCCTGGATGCGGAAAGGTCCCTGTAACCGGATGTAATGAGTGAAAGAAAAATAGAAGCAGCGGAGCGGATACTCCCGGACCTGTTAAGATCCCTTGAACATTGTGATCTTTGCCGGCGAAAATGCGGTGGGAACGGTTTTCTTCTCACATTGCGGCATGAGTTGTACCTATTGTCAGAACTGGCGGTTCAGCCAGGGATGCGGACGGGTAGGGGTAACGTGTCGTGAATTAAGCGACATTATGCTCGAAGTACAGGACATGGGCTGCCACAATATAAATCTTGTCAGTCCCTCTCATTTTGTCCCCGCCATAGTGGAAGCGATCAGGCTGGCGTATCTGCGTGGATTGACATTGCCGGTGAGCTCGGCCGTGATACTTATGTAAGCGTCATGAGCCAGTATTACCCTGCTTATAAGGCGGGAGAGCATGGAGAATTATCGCGCAGGATAAGTTCGACAGACTATTATTCCGTCATCAACAAGGTTCAAGAACTGGATCTCAATAACGGCTGGATCCAGCCCTTTGACGGGGATTTTGAAACCCGGTTCAAAGGGGAGGCCCTTTAATCCTTTTTAAAAAACCAGGCAACATTCAGTTATTCCCGGAATACTAAGCGTGCTTACTCAGTTATTCCCGCCCTGGGACTGAGATAAGGTGGTTTACCACGCTCCTACCAGGGCCCCTCCGCCCGGTGTGGATCCTCCCTGTACGGAGCATGCTAAACCGCCTTATCTCGGACTACTCAGTTATCTCCGGTATGACAGGCACAGATCAGGGCTGTTCGGGGACAAATCTTCCTGAAAATAGCTAAAAATAGCTGAACTATTACTCCAGTTCACGTTGTTTCTTCTGAGCAGCCATTTTCGCGGCGCGTTCCTGTTTTTGCTTCTGGATTTGCGCTTTACGCGCGGCTTGCTGTTTTGCTTTTAGAGCGGCTTTTTGCTGCTTTTCGAGTTCACGTTGTCTCTTCTGGGCGGCTAATTTCGCGGCGCGTTCCTGTTCTCGTTTCTGAATTTGTGCTTTTCGGGCAGCAGCTTGTTTTGCTTTTAGGGCAGCTTTTTGCTGCTTTTCGAGTGCACGTTGTTTCTTCTGAGCGGCTAATTTCGCTGCGCGTTCCTGTTCCTGCTTCTGAATTTGCGCTTTACGAGCGGCATCCTGTTTAGCTTTTAGAGTGGCTTTTTGCTGTGCTTCAAGTGCACGCTTTTTCTTCTGGGCGGCTAATTTGGCTGCGCGTTCCTGTTCCTGCTTCTGAATTT
>DAOVKF010000040.1 GCA_030631915.1 Candidatus Omnitrophota bacterium | reverse complement strand
GTCAGGAAGGACTTCCCCTGTCCTTTTGTAGCGCTCGCCTCCCAGATCGTACACGAACTTTTCATACTTAAAACCAGCCTTATCCGCGACAGCGTCCAGGACCTTTAGCCCCTCCCCGATGACCTCCGGACCTGTCCCGTCTCCGGGTATGACCGCTATCCTGTACATCGCTCCTCCCACGGCTCCACGCGCTATGTCTTCTTCCTCTTTTTCGCGTAACGCATGAGTCCGCCGCTTTTTATTATTTCCCTGATGAAACCGGGGAAGTTCTCCAGTATATACACTTTGCCTGTCTTCGCTTTGCCGGACATGGCTACCTCACCCCTGTCCACGTTAACCTCGACACGATCCCCCTGTTTCAATGCTTCAGCCGCCTCTCTGCCCGCGAATATCGGCAACCCGATGTTAATAGCGTTCCTGTAAAATATCCTGGCGAAACTTTTCGCGATCACGCATGATACGCCGGCCGCTTTAATGGCAATGGGAGCGTGTTCACGGCTGGAGCCGCATCCGAAGTTCTCACCCGCTATGATCATATCCCCCTGCTTTATTTTTTTCGCGAAGTCCGGGGCAACGTCCTCCATGCAATGTTTTGCCAGTTCTTCCGGATCGGATGTATTCAGGTAACGCGCGGGGATTATCCCGTCCGTATCAATATCATCGCCGAATTTGAATACCCGGCCTTTCAGCTTCATATTTCTCCTTAGTCCGATATAAGTCAGAGGTCTGACGGGTGTGTTATCTTTCCTTTGACCGCGCTTGCCGCGGCTATGGCCGGGTTCGCGAGATAGACAAAACTCCCGGGATGACCCATCCGGCCGACAAAATTCCTGTTAGTCGTTGATATCGCCACTTCCCCTTCTGATAACACGCCCATATGACCGCCCAGACACGGACCGCAGTTAGGGGTGCAAAAAACGCCGCCTGAGGCGACGAATATCTCAGCATAACCTTGTTTTACAGCCTCCGCGTAAACAGCCTGGGTAGCCGGGATCACGATAAGCCGTGTATGCGGATTGACCTTTTTATTCTTCAGAACAACGGATGCCTGTTTCAGGTCCGATATCCTTCCGTTGGTGCATGACCCGATAACGACCTGATCGACCTTGACATCCTTGAACTCGCTTACGGGTTTCACGTTCGAAGGAAGATGCGGGGCGGCCACCAGGGGCTCCAGCCTGGAAATGTTATATTTCCGGATATCGGCATACACCGCGTCCTCATCGCTCCTGTACAGCCTGTAGGACTGTCTTAAAGGTTTGTGCTCCCTGATGCGAGACCTGACATAACGCTCGGTGGTCTTATCCGGAGCGATGATGCCGCTTTTAGCGCCCGCTTCTATAGCCATATTGCACATCGTGAACCTGTCATCCATGGAAAAATTCTCAATAACATCGCCTGTGATCTCAATGGACCTGTAAAGAGCGCCCGAGACCCCGAGATCACGGATAGCATGAAGAATAAGGTCTTTCCCGCCAACCCATTTCCTGGGTCTTCCGGTAAAAACAAGCTTGATCGATTCAGGGACCCTGAACCAGCATTCCCCGAACGCCATAACATACGCCAGATCAGTGCTCCCGACCCCCGTGGCAAAAGCGCCGAGAGCTCCGTGGGTACAGGTATGTGAATCAGCCCCCACTGTAAGATCGCCCGGGATTATCAATCCTCTTTCCGGGAGCAAAGCGTGTTCGATCCCCATCCGGCCGACTTCAAAATAATTGGCGATACCGTATTCCCTGGCGAAATCCTTGAGCACAACCGCCTGATTGGCGCTCTTCATGTCTTTGGCCGGTAAAAAATGATCAGGGATAAGACCGATGCGGTTCTGGTTAAAAACCTTCTTTTTCCCGAGTTTCCTGAATTCGCGGATAGCGATAGGCGCGGTTATGTCGTTACCGAAACAAAAGTCCACTTTTGCCATGATGAAATCATTGGGCGCTATTTTTTTTACGCCCCTGGCATGCGCCAATAATATCTTCTCGGTTATCGTATACCCCATATGATCTCCCTCATTTATCTCTCAGGCGCCACGGATCTTCACGCAACCCGGAAAACAAAAGTTTACCAGATTTCCCGAATAAAATCAACGCTTAAGAAGGGAACCTTTCAACCCCTGGCAGGGGCGCACGACCGCCTGCCGCGTTCGTACAGGGAGAATCCACACCAGGCAGAGGGGCCCTGGCAGGAATGCCCCGGAGCAAGCGCAGTGCGTTGCAGGGTCAAGGGTGTTGTCATTCGGGCCGGATGCGCGGGATGGAATTTAAAAGATGGCGGGTGTATTCTGCTCTGGGAGCGGTATATATTTCCCGGCTGGAAGCGATTTCCACGAGTTTCCCATCCTTCATGACTCCGACAGTATCGGCCATGAATTCCACCACCCTCAAATCATGCGAGATAAAAACATACGTCAAGCCGAGCCCCTGCTGCAGGTCTTTCAAAAGGTTCAGGATACCCGCCTGAATGGATACGTCAAGGCTTGACACGGGTTCGTCCAGAACGATCATGCCCGGATGCCGTATGATCGCCCTTGCTATCGCGATCCGCTGTCTTTCCCCTCCGGAGAACTGATGCGGATATTTATCAATGCAACCCGTTCTTTCGAGCCTGACAAGCGCGAGTGTTTCTTTGACGCGCTTTTCCGTCTCTCTCCGGCTTATCCCCCGGATCCGCAGGGACTCGCCCACTATGTCCCTTATCCTCATGCGGGGATTCAACGAACTGAAAGGGTCCTGAAACACGATGTCACAATCGCCGTTCACGATTATGCGTCCTGAATCCGGCCTGAGAATATTGACTATCAACTTTGCGACAGTCGATTTACCTGATCCGGATTCGCCCACAAGGCCGAACGTCCTGCCTTTCTCTATTGAGAAACTGACTCCATCCACGGCCCTTACGGGTTCCCGTCCACTTCTGAACAGCGGCCCTCTTGCCCGGAAATATTTTTTAAGCTCTATCACCCTCAGCATCATTAACTCCCGACTCCCCGCTCCTGACTCCTCCCTACACCCTCGACCGACGCAAACGACCGCCTGCCATATTCCTACCAGGGCCCCTCACCCATCAACCACCGGCAATCTCTCACGCTTATCGCCTAAGACCGGTATGCACGCTATCAACTGTCTGGTATATTCACAGGCCGGTTCACCGAGCACATCTTCTTTTGCGCCCTGTTCCACTACCCTGCCTCTCCTCATCACGCATACCTTATCAGCGATCGTCCGGACCACGGAAAAGTCATGAGTTATGAACAGGACCGTGAGCTGCCTGTCTTTCTGTATGTGTCTTATCAGATCGAGTATGTGTTTCTGGATGGATACATCCAGCGCGGTCGTGGGTTCATCGAGTATCAATATCGCAGGATCGCATGAAAGCGCCATGGACAGCATCACACGCTGACGCATGCCCCCGGAAAGCTCATGGGGATATTGGTAAACCGTTTCCTCGGGAAGCCTGACCGTGCTTAACGACTCTTTTATCCGCTCCCTGACCTCTGACCGCGGGCAGATACCGTGCGCGGAAACAGCCTCGGCTATCTGCCTGCCTATCCGTATTACAGGATTAAGCGCCGTGAACGGCTCCTGAAAAACCATCGCGATCGCGTTCCCCCTCATATCCCTCAGCTCTTCAGGACCGAGATCAAAGATATTTTTTCCGTCAAACAGTATTTCGCCTTTCCTGCGGCAGGCTGTGTCCGGAAGAAGGTCTAATATGGACAACGCCGTCATGGTCTTGCCGCTCCCGGATTCGCCGACAAGCGCCGTAACTTCCCCGCGTTTAATGGAAAAACTGACATCCTCTATGACGCGGTTTTCCCCGAACGATACGGTCAGATCTTTGATCTCAAGTATTTTTTCATCCATTTCGTGTCTTGTCCCGGCTATCCCCGTCCACTCAGTCTCGGATCAAGCATGTCCCGTAAACTTTCGCCGACAAGATTAAAGCTGAGCACTGCTATCAATATCGCCAGTCCCGGGAATAACGTCAGCCACCACGCGTAATCGATGTAATTCTTACCGGCGCTCAATATATTGCCCCAGCTCGGCGTGGGGATCTGGACCCCCAGACCCAGAAAACTCAACGCGCTCTCGACGAGTATCGCGGCCCCCACGCTGAGCGTAACACTTACATATACCGGTCCCATGGCGTTCGGCAGAATATGCCTGAATATAACCCGCATATCAGAAACCCCCTGGACCCTGGCAGCGTGCACGAAATCTCTTTCCCTGAGAGTCAGAAATTCAGCCCGCACAAGGCGGCATAACCCTGTCCAGCTGGTTATGCCGATAACGACCATCACATTGACGATATCAGGCCCCAGGAACGCTATCACGATCATTATCAGGAAAAGCGTGGGAAAGCAGTACATGACCTCTACAAACCGCATGATCACGGCGTCCACCCGGCCCCCGTAATATCCGCTCACCGCTCCCAGAAATACTCCGATACCCAGGGATATGCCGACAGCTATGAATCCTACGCTCAAAGACACACGCGCGCCGTACACCATGCGGCTGAAAACATCCCTTCCCAGATTGTCCGTGCCCAGCAGGTGTTCAGCCGACGGAGGCTGGAGCCGGCTTTCCGCGGAAAGGTCCATGGCCTCCGGATCATTTGACGCTATGAACGGGGCGAAAACCGCCATCAGCGCCATTACAATAATTATCGTTATGCCGAAAAACAAACGTGTTTTCATTGTTCGTAAGTCGTTATTCGTAAATCGTGAGTCGTGATCAAGTTTTAGCGCTCTGCCGCGTTATGTTATGTCCGCCTGGTCTCATACCTGATCCGCGGGTCCGCGGCCGCATACGCTATATCCGACAAAAATATCCCCAGAAGCGTCAGAAAAGTCGAAATGACCGCCACACCCATGACCACCGGATAATCATAATTCATTATTGCCTCATAGCCGAGCCTCCCCATACCGGGCCAGGCAAAGATCGTCTCAAAAATAAAACTGCCGGAAATAAGCCCGGGCAATGTAAGGCCCATTATAGTGATTATCGGTAAAAGCGCGTTCCTTAACGCGTGCACCAGTATTACGCGTCTTTCGGAAAGCCCCTTTGCCCTGGCCGTGAGAACGTAATTCTGGCCCATGGCCTCTATCATGCTTGACCTGGAATATCTTGACAGGGCCGCTACCCCGCCGAACGCGGTGGCGAATACAGGAAGGACCAGATGCCACAAAAGGTCCCCGGCCCTGGCGAACCCGCCGATATATACCGCATACCACGGAACCATTCCCGAGACAGGGAACAGCTGCAGTTTGAAACCCAGGAAAAATATCAACAAAAGCGCCAGCCAGAACGCCGGCAGAGCGTACCCGATAAAAACCGCCACGGTCATTGTCCTGTCAAAAAGGCCTCCGCGCCTGACAGCGCTGATTATCCCTATGGGAAGGGCCACGCAGAAAATAACCAGAAACGAGCTCGCCTGCAGAAGCAAAGTAGCTGGGAGCCTGGACATGATCTTTGAAATGACGGGACGGCCGTCCATAAAGGAATCCCCGAAATCCAGGAAAAAAAAACGCCGCAGCCACGTGGCATACTGGACCAGGACCGGCCTGTCCAGCCCGTATATCTTATTGAAATTCGATCTGGCGCTTTCGGAAATATCCGGGTTTAATCCATATTTCACGCTTGTCGGGTCGCCGGGCGCGATATGCATCACCACAAAAAGTATGAACGATATGCCTATCAGCATGGGGATGATCAGCAGTAACCGTTTTAAAATATATTTACCCATCGTTACCCCTAAAACTTATACTTCACTTCCCGCTCCGGAACGTACCAGTCTATGAAATTATAGGCTATCCCGGCCGGCTCCGGCCGGATACCCTTGAACCGTCTGTTTACCGCCGGAGTGCTGTAATTAAAGAACAAAAAAGTATAGGGAGCTTGCTCAGCGATACAGCGGTGTATCTCATGGTATATCTCCCTGCGCTTCGCCGGGACAAACTCGCGCCGGCCCTCTTCTATCAGCCTGTCAACCCGTTCATTCGAGTATGAAATGAAATTCAGCCCGCCTTTGCGCATCGAGTCGGAGTGCCATACGGAATAGCAATCAGGATCAATGGGAAGCGACCATCCCAGGATCACGGCCTGGAAATCCCTCCTTCCGATAAACTGATCAAGGAACGCCGCCCATGCTATCACCTGGATCTCCGTCTTTATCCCAAGCGCGGCCCACTGCCTCTGGACTACGGCGGCGACGTCCTCTCTTGTCTGGTTGCCCTGATTTGTCGCAAGCCTCAGACGGAATTCCCTCCCGTCCTTTTCAAGTATGCCGTTCCCGTCAGCGTCCTTCCATCCGGCTTCACGCAAAAGAGCCGCCGCTTTTTCAGGGTTATACCCGCTCAAAGACACGGAATCATCGTAATATGCGGACTCCCTCCGGAAAGGTCCGGTGCAGACCTCGCCGAGTCCCAGAAGCACGGCATCTATGATCTCTCTTTTATTGATCGCATGGCTCAATGCCTGCCTTACCTTTTTGTCTTTCAGAATGGGGTCTTTAAAGTTGTACCCGATATACGTGTAGGAAGGGGCGAGATACAGGTATCTGTTGATCCTCTCCTTAAACTCCGGCGTATCACTACGGTACCGGTACTGATAGGGGTTAAGCTGCATGGAATCTATACCGCCTGAAATAAGTTCGAGAAACTCGACTGCCTGGTCCGGTATGACCCTGAAAACATACCTCTTTATACCGGGGGGATGCTCGAAGTAGTCCTGGTTGGCCTCCAGCACTATGTACTGTCCTGTCTCCCATCTCGAGAACCGGTAGGGCCCGGTCCCCACAGGCGCTCTCGCGTAAACAGACTTCCTTATATCCTTTTCATCCCTGAACAGATGTTCCGGGATGACGCCCATGCCCAGTTTGAGTAACGCCGGCGCGTAAGGCCGTTTATATTCAAAACGTATAGTATAGGGATCAATGACCCGGATCTTCTCTATATCGGTAAAACCGGATATATAAGGGCAGCCGGTTCCCGGATCAAGTATGGTCTCAAAAGTAAAACGGACATCCTCAGCGGTAAAAGGGGCGCCGTCATGCCACCGGACATCCCTGCGCAGATAAAAAACTATCGTAAGGCCATGGTCCAGGACCTCCCATCTTTCCGCGAGATCGCCTGTTATTTTCAGATCCTTGTCAGTTCTGGTAAGGCCGTTATAAACAAGGCCGCAGATCGTGCCGGAGGACACGTCGTCCGCGAAAAGCGGGAGCAGTATTCGCGCCTCGCCTATGCCCGCGCTCACATACGCGTCGCGGGATACGTGTTCCCCGCGGGAATATCCGTACCCATGAACCGGCAAAAAACATAAAAAAAAGATCACTGTCTTATGGACTAGCAGTGATCTTTTAAGCGCATATACGCGGTTACGCGATCCCATATAAATTCGACACGGATATTCCCGGATTTTTTTACGGACCTAACGGATCATCCGTTCTGGATCCGTTCAATCCGCGTTTAAGGGGTGCGCCTCTTCCGCCTGATCTGACGACGAGGCTTCCCCGGCAGGAGCGGTCTCTTTTTCCTGAGAAGGCGCTGCCTCGGGAGCGGGTCCATCGGAAAGCGGGATCGCTGACGGCACGGCCGGTATACTCACCTGCTGAAAAAGAGATCTCCCCCTTTTGGTGGTCAGCACCGCAAGCAACAACGCTAATACGAGGAAGAGTATCGCGCTTACAGTCGTGGCCTTCTTCAATACCGCAGGCGCCTGGGTCCCCAGCACGGAACCTGCCGATCCGCCGAACGCTTCGGTTAATCCCGCGCCCCTGCCCGCCTGAAGCAAGATCACCGCGATCAGGAACAAACAGACAATAACAAAAATGCCCATCAACAAATAATACATCTTACCAACCCCTCACCCTTGTCCCGCATCGTTATCTTCCCTCATAGACGCGTGACGTTGTTTTGATTATATCAACAAAACTGTCTGCTTTCAAGCTTGCGCCGCCTATGAGGCCTCCGTCAATATCTTCCTGCTTCATAAGCTCCCCGGCATTCTCCGGTTTGACGCTGCCGCCGTACAGTATGCGTTTACTTTCGGCAAAAGACCCGGAATACAGCTCCCTGATAAGGTCCCTGATCATCACGTGGACTTCCTGTGCCTGTTCAGGGGTCGCTGTTCTCCCCGTGCCTATGGCCCACACCGGTTCATACGCGATGACCATCTGGCCGAGATGATCTTCATCAAACCCTTTAAGCCCTTGCGTTACCTGGGTCCTGACCACATCCGGAGTCTTATCCG
This sequence comes from Candidatus Omnitrophota bacterium, assembly GCA_030631915.1. GTDB lineage: Bacteria > Omnitrophota > Gorgyraeia > Tantalellales > Tantalellaceae > DAOVKF01. The sequence goes on along the minus strand of DAOVKF010000040.1, from coordinate 3,102 downwards.
CTTCCCTTTCTTCCAGTGTCTCGCCGACACACATTATGGGGATCAGGTCATTATCCACGGCGGCCCTGAGTTTCCGGTTCACTGTCCCGTCCGTTTCGCCAAAATACCCGCGCCGTTCGGAATGGCCGATGATCACGTACTGGCACCCGACGCTTTTCAGCATCGTCGCGGATACTTCTCCGGTAAAAGCCCCCTCTTTCTCCCAAAAGCAGTTCTGCGCCCCAAGCCCGATCGCGCTTTCCACGAGCATCTCCCCTATGTCACTGAGATCAGTGAACGGGGGGCAGATAACGATGTCGACGTTGTCCATGTCAAACGCTGCCCTTTTTATGCTGTTCGCGAGCTCAACAGCTTCATTGACATCTTTATACATCTTCCAATTACCGGCAATGATCGGTCGTCTCATCTTATCTCCCGTACCGCACATTAAGTCTCTAACCTCACCCTGGACACTGCAACGCACTGAGCCTGCTCCGGGGCATTCCTACCAGAAGCTTGTAAACTTCTAGAACCTATAGTGTACGTTTAAACTTTATTTTTCCAGGCTCGGCCGCGTCGGAATAGTAGTAACGTGTGACGTACAAGCTTCTGTACGGAACACCCCGGAGCAGCCTTGCCCCCAAGTCCCAAATCCCTGACTCTTCTGACTCCCGCTTGACCCTGCACCCTATATATCGTCCAGCGCGGCAATGCCCGGAAGCGCTTTACCCTCAAGATATTCCAGAGAAGCCCCGCCTCCCGTGGATATATGCGACATCTTTTTCCCCAGGCCCATCTGGTTAACTGCGGCGGCAGTATCGCCGCCGCCAATGACCGTTGTGGCGTCGAGCCTGGACATATATCTTGCCAGCCCTCTGGTACCGGCGGCGAACGGTTTCATTTCAAAAACGCCCATCGGGCCGTTCCAGACAATGGACTTTGAATCTTTCAGGACAGACTCGTAATTTTTCAGGGTTTCCGGGCCTATATCAAGGCCTATCCAACCGTCCGGGATATGCTCTTTTACCGTCCTGCGGGCGGCGTTCTCCTTCATTTCTCTGGCGATAACATGGTCCCTGGGCAGGAATATCCCGACATTCTTCAGGCTGGCCTCTTCAAATATCCTCTGGACGATATCAGCCATGTCTTCCTCGACACGGGACGCGCCCACACCTTTAAGCCTGGATTTCAGAAAAGTATACGCCATTGCCCCGCCGATCATAAGAAAATCTATCTTATCCAGCATATTCTCTATGACCGGGATCTTGTCAGCCACCTTGGCGCCGCCCAGTATCAAAGAAAACGGGTGTTCAGGGTGTTTTGTGACCTTTTCAAAATATTCTATCTCCTTCTGGACAAGAAAGCCCGCGACACCGGGAAGATGCTCTGTGACCCCTACCGTGGAAGCATGGGCCCTGTGGCAGGTGCCGAAAGCGTCCTCCACGAACACGTCACCGAGCGAAGCAAGCTCCCCGGCGAAACCAGGGTCATTCTTTGTCTCTTCCCTGTGGAACCTCAGGTTCTCAAGAAGTACGACATCCCCTTCCCGCATCCGGGCCACAGCTTCCCTCACATCCTCTCCCACACAGTCATCCATGCTGCGGACGTTTATTTTAAGTAAAGTGGAAAGCCTGTCAGCGACAGGAGACAGGCAAAATTCAGTCTTTACCTTTCCCCCGGGACGCCCTAAATGGCTCATCAGAATAAGTTTACCGCTGTTATCGATCACATATTTAATTGTGGGAAGGGCGGCCGTAATACGGCTGTCATCGGTAATTGTGCGCTTCTCGTCCATCGGGACGTTGAAATCAGCGCGCATCAGGACCTTTTTACCGGTGACCTGGATATCCGTAATACTTTTTTTCATGAATTACCGCCGATCCCGGAAATGGGAATATAACTTTATACCCCTCATGTCCGATCATAACAAGTCCATATATATATCATATTTCGTCATATAAGGCAATGGGTTTTCGTCCGCGTTAAGCGGCGCAGAGGGCAAGCTGGATATTATCATGAAATATCCTCAATTCCTTAAAATACATCCTTGTTACCGGCGGCAGGGCCATGGATATGGCCAGATTCAACCTTACCGTGGACGAAGCGTGTATCATGTTATCAAGGGTCCTCTCTGTGATTGTCACGTCTTTCCGTAAAAGGCCGTATAATTTCCGGAGTTTCCCGAGAAGCCGTTTCTTTAGCCGCGGCAGTTCCTTTTCATCCCCTTCGCCTTTTTCATCATCCCTCTTTTTCGCTGTGACCATCGACGCCTTTGCCAGTCCGATCGTCAACGCGGCCCCAAAATCCCTGAGAAGGACACCTTTACCCTGAACAACGGTACGCCCGTCCATGGCCACGGGATACTGATCCGGCTCAAGTTCCACATCCCGCTCTCCTGCCCATTCCAGACGCGCCTTTGAAGTTATGGGTATCTCTATCGCGCCTTCACGCCTGCCCGCGTTAATACGCTCTTTGAACAGTTTATCCATGTCATCCGGTATCCGGGACAATTCCGCCGCCGCCTTTATCTTTTCTTTTAACACGGATAATGCCTCTGCTGCCGCTGCCGCGTTCGCGATATCCTCGATAAGGGCTTCCGGCGCAGTGTCCGCTCCCTGTATTTCCGGAAGCTCAAATATAAAATTCACGTTCTCCATACCGCAGCAGGACATGACCAGAAAGGCCCATGTCTCCATATTTTCTTCCAGGTCCTCACGCGGGATCAATGCCAGGTCTATTACGATGTCTATGGGAATATCCTTACCTTTCACCGTTGTGTCATCCTTTATCCCTTCCAGATATGCCTTTGCCCGGGTAAATACCTGCCGGCTTCCGGTGCCGGCATTCCTGATGTTTTTTTCTATTTCTCTCCTCTGGTTTGAGGATCCTCCCATGTCATTTGTTTCGTTCTCGGGTTTTCTCTCCGGAACACGCTTTTGTATCTCACGCGCACACTCAAATACGCGGTCTTTTAGACTATCGGTGTCATCCGCGTCAATTTCAAGACCGCTTCCATACGCGGAACCGCAGAAAAAAGCATCCGCGAATTCACTTAACGCGTTATCCATTATATGTTTATATTCAGGCCCTGCGATCCTTAAGACGTTCACCAGATTATCCACC
>DAOVKF010000174.1 GCA_030631915.1 Candidatus Omnitrophota bacterium | reverse complement strand
GGTTTTCTTTGTTTTCTGTTCCTTTGCCTTCAGATCAGCGCTTTCGTCTTTCACGGCATCTTTTGCACTGAGAAGAAAAGCCCAGAGATCCTGCTGATCGGAGCTGAAGGCGTTTATATCCTTCAAATGCCCGTCATCGTCAAAAAGAGATTCTTCCGGAGCTTTCATGAATTCGTCTTCAAGCGCCTCCCTTATGTATTCAAGCATCAGCGCTTCTTCGTATTTTAACGCCTCACCGTTGGTCCTGTTAGACTTTACCCCGTTCTCGTCTATGGGGTTATGACTGCCGGTTACCATGAAAGTAGGTATCCCGTTCTCAAAACCATAGTTAGCGATCGCCGGAGTCGGGTACCTGCCGGTATAATCTATTTTATTGCCGGTGGAAAGGGTCCCGGCGGCCAGCGCCACCAGTATCCTCGATGTAGAAGGCCTGAAGTCACCGGCGACTCCGACATAACCGCCCCTCTCCATACCGCCTTCCAGGATAAGGTCCACAAGTCCCCTGTCAATGGCTTCCTGCGGAAAATCTTCGGGTCTGATCCTGCCTTCACCCAGCGCGATAAGGTACTCATTGACACCTTTTACGGCCGCAAAGACCACCAGATCGATCAGGGCCTCCTCCGCCTTGCCTCTCAACCCGCTTGTCCCGTACTTGGGCATCTTGATCCTGCCCTTTAACAGTCTGTATCTGACGAACTTGCGGTTTATCAGGGATACTTCCTCCTGCGCCGCCTTCTCAGATATTGAATACAGCTTCGCGTAATATTCAGGAGTGAAATCCGATTCCTCTTTATCCCCTCTCCTTATCATGCGTATCGTGTTAGCGACCCGGTCTTCCTTTGTCAGATAGGATTCGTCGGGGAGCAGTCCTTCCGTCAGTTCGGAGCTGTCAGCGACCGGCTCCAGGATGATCTCAATGTTTTCTTTATCCCTTGCCTGCGGACGCACTGTCAGAGCCATATTCCCATGTTTTCCTTGCATGGACACCATTTCGGCAAGTCCGCTGGAAACGTCGATCTTACACCGTTCGGAGAACAATATAATGCCGTCCCCGGAACGGGCCTCATATATCCTGTTGCCGCGTTGGTCCTTGTTCAGGACCCTCACCCTTTTGTCCGCCGGAACGACCCTGGACATATCGCCGGTAACATATCCGGCAAGCGCGGCCTTTTTGTTAATCTCCGCGATCACCTTTTTAATAAGTTCTCCGTCAACGTTAACAGGCGCGACTATAACGGTCCTGGTATTCGGATTATAGACGACCAGCACGTCTCTGGCGTTACTCACTTCTATTTCCGTCTCAGCGTCCCGGTTTATCACAAGGCAACCGGAACAGTTGTTCAGCGTGATATTCGACGGGTTAGCGCCCACGACCACGTTATTAGTGCTGCCTCTCATGTTTCTCGCGCCATCGTATGCGCCGGTGTATCCTTCACCCACAACTATGTTGCCGTTCTCATGATATATGGTTTCTTTCCCGTCATAATCCGACCGGTAAAAACTGCGGATCGCCTTATAACCGCCTATGTCCTTCCAGATGAAATCGCCGGAAACCACGAACAGGCCTTTTAAAAGTTCCGATAATACCTTGTCTATCGGCCCAGCCGGCCTGCCTCCGGGGGTTCTTTTTGCTTTCTTCCATTTTGCCATTTCCTCGAATATCGCCTCTTCATCTTCCGGACTGGCATCCTGCCGGGCAATACGGAAAAACCCTGCGCCGTATTCAGGCGCCAGGCGGTTGAACTCTTTCAGGAAAACCTCGGGTCTTCCGAAATACATACCGCTGTTATATTTTGTTATACCGTCTTCCAGCATCTTTCTGGCAGTCTCCATATCCGGTTTCTCTTTGAACTGATTTACCAGATAAGCCCCGGGGACAAAAGTTTCAGCGCCCATTTCTATGCATCCATACTCGCTTGAAGCCCCGATCCTGCGCATATCTATTCCCAGTGTCCCTATTACGGGATTATTTTTCGCGACCCGCGCGGCAGCCATGTAAGCCGCCTCAAAGGCCCCTGATTCAGTTTCTATGTGATGATCCGCTGTCTGAACGAACATGACACAGTCCCCCCTGCCTATCCTCTGCAGTTTTGCCGCGGCATATCCTATGGCGCCCGCTGTATCCGCGGCTTTGGGTTCCGTGAATATATTGTCCATGTCGACCCCCACGCCCCATTGCTGCAAAACGTCATATATAGGCTTCTTTAACTCAGGGATGGTCTGTATATAAACGTTCCCGGCACCGATCTTATTTATGACCCTTTCAACAGCTATTACGACCAGAGGCTTGTCGATTATCCTGGTCTTCTGTTTGGGGTCTCTGGTAGTGCTCAAAGGGTGCAGTCTTTCGCCGCCGCCGCCGGCCATGATAACGCTCACCACATCAGATTCCGCGATCTCCTTGTTCGCCGGCGATGCCTCATACCCTTCCGCTAAAAGCAACCGGACCATCTTGGATGCCTCACCGATCAGATCCGGCCGCGCCCATAACGGCAGGAACTGCGCGGT
>DAOVKF010000204.1 GCA_030631915.1 Candidatus Omnitrophota bacterium | reverse complement strand
CAGGAACTGGCTACGGCCGTTATAGAAAAATTGCCGATCAAAATAGTGATCCTTAATAACGGGTATCTCGGCATGGTCCGGCAATGGCAGGAACTCTTTTATAGCAGGAGATACGCGTTCACCGTACTGGCCGGGGATGACCTTACGTGCTGCCCGGATTTTGTCAAGCTGGCGGAAAGTTACGGCGCCAGAGGCATACGCGTGACAAAGAAAAACGAAGTGAAAAAAGCGCTCAGGTCCGCGTTAAAGACAGAGGGCGTGGTGGTCATGGATTTTCTGGTCGAAAGACATGAAAACGTTTTCCCCATGGTCCCTGCCGGGGAATCTATAAATAACATGCTGCACGGGCTGGCGTAGTTGTCAGAAGTCAGAGGTCGGGACCCAGTCCCCTGGACCTTATAACCCTATTTAAGGAGAGAAACTCATGTCCAAGTTTGTTCTGTCCGTTCTGGTCGAGAATAAATTCGGTGTGCTTGCCAGGGTCGCCGGGCTTTTCAGCGCGCGCGGTTTTAACATAGATTCGCTTGCCGTGGGCGAGACGGAAAACCCCGATATTTCACGCATGACCATTGTCGTGGATGCGGACGAACGGATACTGGAGCAGATCAAAAAACAGCTGAACAAGCTTATCGATGTTATAAAAGTCCAGGACCTGACCGGCAGTGATTTTGTGGATCGGGAACTGATCCTGATAAAAGTCAAGGCGGAAAACACAAAAGTGCGGGAGAAGATAATCAAGGTCGTTGATTCCACGGGAGCGGAGATCGTGGATATCGGCAGGAAGGTCCTGATAATAGAGGAGTCCGGTGATGAACACAGGATAAAAGCGCTTATGGAGCTTTTACGCCCTTATGGGATAGTGGAGATCGCCAGGACCGGAAAGATAGCCTTGCAGTCGGATGTTTAGGGGCAAGGGTGCAGGGTGAAGGGGCAGCCTGGAGCCTTGAACCAGAACAGGAGGATTAAAATGGCGAAGATGTTCTACGATAAGGATGCTGATATTAACGTTATCAAAGACAGCAAAGTGGCTGTTATCGGGTACGGCATTCAGGGCCGGGGCCAGGCCCTGAATTTACGGGACAGCGGTATTGAGGTGCTTGTCAGCGAACTTGAAGGAACGCCCAATCATGAACAGGCCGTAAAAGACGGTTTCGAGGTCATGTCCGCGTCCCAAGCCTCAAAACAGGCTGACCTTATCCAGATATTGACCCAGGACCACGTCCAGGCAGCGGTTTACAGGGATTCAATAGCGGAAAATCTTTCAGATGGCAAATCCCTGGTCTTTTCGCATGGGTTTAATATACATTTCAAGCAGATCGTTCCCCGGGAGAACGTTGATGTCTTCATGGTAGCGCCCAAAGGACCCGGCGCGCTGGTGCGCAGGATGTACACCGAAGGCAAGGGGGTCCCCTGCCTTGTGGCGGTATTCCAGGATTTCAGCGGGAAGGCAATGGACAGGGCGTTGGCGTATGCCAAGGGGATCGGAGGCACCAGAGCCGGTGTGATCGAGACCACGTTCAAGGAAGAGACAGAAACGGACCTTTTCGGCGAACAGACCGTGCTTTGCGGCGGAGCGTCGGAACTCATCAAGGCGGGATTCGATACTCTGGTCGCTGCCGGCTACCAGCCGGAGATCGCTTATTT
>DAOVKF010000088.1 GCA_030631915.1 Candidatus Omnitrophota bacterium | reverse complement strand
GTAAAAGGTTTCCTCTGCAATCTTTTCATCCCATCGGCGAGTCCCGGAATATCCTTCTCCGTTAAACCTTCCATACCCTCGAAAAGTTTAAGCGGCCCGAAGGGCTGCCCGGGGTCCTCAGATACGATCCCTCCGAGAACGGCTTCGAGCTATTTCTGTTCTTCTGTCATTTCAACACCATCCACCAGATACTTCTTTTCTTCCATCACCATGTCAAGGTCACTGCCGCACAATTCCTGCATCATATAGTAATACTTCCGTCCGTCCGCCACATACGTCCCCATACCCAGCGCTTTTACGACGCCGTCGTTATCCCTCAGCTTTTTCATCATCATATATTCGCGGAAAAACTGGATCTCGGAATAATCGGTCTCCCCGGGTTTTAATATTTTGACCGCTGTTTCGTCTACCACCTTACCGGCCTCATTTTTACAGGTCGCTTTATAAGCCACGCCAAAGCCCCCACCCCCGAGCGGAGCTTCCAGGTCCAGGACATATTTTTTTCCAGCCATGATGATAAAACCGGGAACAGACACCGAACCAACGCGCATATCCCGCTTTACTATTTCCCCTGTCTCGAAAGCCCTGCAGAATGTTCTCTCCAGCACGTCTAATGTTTTTTCCGCTTGCGTTTTTCCTTTCACCAGCTTCCGGAAATCGAGCTTTAAAACGCGATTCGCGAGCCTCTTCGCTGCCGCGTTGCCTGTCAAAGAGACAAAATAACCCTTTACCCGGTCTACTGACCTCTGGAGAACACCGGCCGTGATCTCAGCCACGGCAAAAGTCACCCCCGCTCCCATAAAGGCTAACTCAAAATAAGGCCAGAAAGGCGCGGCTAAAGTAAATTTTATTTTTTGTGACAGCGGCATATCCCTGGACTTCCAGGCATCGATCACCGCGCGGCATGTTAAAGCGGCTGTTCCGGTCAGGAACACTCCTCCGAGCGACAGCAGGTCACCCGCGCTGGACGCCAGTAATGCATCGATGTGTCCATAAATCGCGTCCGCGGCAAGCCCGATCGACGAGAAACCGGCTCCGACAGAAGAAAAGGTTACCTTGTCCTTTGGAACGATCTGTTCAAGGATCCCCCGGCCGTAGCGTTTGTACTGCCTGAGATATTTTTCCAGACTTCGCGGGATATCCGTCTTGACCTGAAGACCTGCCCTGAATTTGCCGGTCTTTCCGCCTCTGTTCCTTATATGGCTTATTAATTCAGTGTCTTCCGCGCTGAATTTTCCGGAGTGTCCGGTCAGCGCTTCAATAAGCGCGGCAGATCTGTACACCCCGCCGGCGCCGGCAACACTGAACGTCATTGCCTTCGGCAGGCTATTCTTATATCGCCATTTTACCTGCTGCATAAGCGCAATAACGCCATCCGCTTTTTGGGCTGTCGGCACAATGTCAAGAGCGACCGCCGCGAGGTTTTTCTTCGCAGCATAATCAATCGCGTCCCGCAGTTTTCTAACAACGCGGTCCGGATCTTCCTTATCAAGCCGGGCTGTCTGTTCGCCGCTTTCGTCAAGGCTAAAGAACGAATCAGCGTCAGTCGTAATGACATGTGCCGGCAGGGACCCATCCTCTTTAAGCTTTGCGAGCGCGTGCCTGATAGAGTCGACTTTTCCGGTGTTCTCTTTATGTATCACTGTCAAGCCGTATTTCCCGTATCTGTCAAGTATCTCGCCGGTCGCGTCCGTGGACCCATCATTAACGATAACCAGCCTGTCAATATAGCCGGCCTTCAAAGCCCTCTCAAGCGCTTCTTCGATAACGGCTCCCTCGTTATAAGCAGCGGCGATTATCCTGAAATCAGTCTCTCCTGCCCGGGCTGCCGCGGGGGAAACCTGCCGGCCGGCAGGCGGTGACACAACTTCTTCGGCGGGTTTGAGACCAACAGCGCCGGGTTCGGCGGCTTTCAGTTCGGCGATCCCGGCGCCCAGCATTTCTTCTGCTTTTGAATACGCGTCAACTATTATCCGGGACCTCAGCTCCGGGGCAAGCGTGCTTATCCCAAGTATGTTGGCCAGCCTGTCCACCTCTTCCCTGATCTCTCCTTTATTTACAAGGGACGATTCCCTGTCAATAAACTTGTTTATATCTTCACTTAAGGTCCGTCCCAGTCTTCTTTCCAGCGCGGCGACTTTCATCTTCTGAACATCCTCGAACAATCTTTCTCCCGCCTCCGCGGCTTTCCCGGCTATGGCTTCATGCGCTATAACTGATCGTTGGATCTTTATTTTATCGATCACCTCTGATGGCACCGCGTCATAGGCTGTCAGGACCACCTCGCGCTCCGTATCGCCTTCCTGTTTTTCCGCAAGGCTTACCGAATACATGAAATTGCCCCCGGATGTCGCGAGATATACTTTTACGCCTTCACTGTCTTCCCTGACGGTCATGCGGGCCAAAAGCCCTTCCAGAAAACCTGTCGCTTCTTCAGCCTGGCCCTCTGTTATCAGACCTTCCTTTACCAACCGCTCCTGCGTGTTCCTGAACGTGTTGAGATACAGGCCCGTGTCGCGTGCCCACACCTCACTGTTCACTATTCCCTTTTCCATGTAGTTCAGGATATTAGCGGCCATCATAAGAGCCACGGTTTCGGTCATTGTGCGGAGAGCCTGGTCCGTCATGCCCGAATTATTCAGTATCCACTTTTTCATGGCGAAAAAAGAAGTAACGGCCAGATAATCGCCGGATTCCACATAATGCCTGTACTCGCCGGCCTTATTCGTCAGGATAGTGATATACGGACGTTTACCGGTTTTCGCGTTAAAACGCGGAAGGAGTATAAGATAGGATATCCTGTCGGCCTTGAGTATATCGGTTATGCCCCTTGTATGAAACCCGCCTGTTATGACAGCGGCGACGTTCACGCCGCTTTCTTTCATCCTTTCTATGGTGTTCTCGACCATCTCCCTGTTCCTCGCGGTAGCCGCTTCGTAAAAAGTCACGGCTTCGGGCAAACGTTCGAATACCTGCATGGCATCCGCAAGCTCCGCGGGAATGGGTATGTTGTACTTCACATATTGTTTTCTGATAAAATTCAGGAATATTTCCGCGCTGAAATCGTCCATGCGCGCCGTTAGATGCCTGAGCTGGCCGCTGGTGAGGCGTATATCGTAAAGATTATGCAGTATCTCGATATTCCTGAAAAGGGCGATAAGTTCCCTTTCATCGCCGTTCCGGAAAAGCTTCTCCCTTATCCCGCATTCATAGTCGTCTATCTCGTCCATCAGACGCGCGATATCTATGGATTCGTAAAGCGTCACGTATCCACAGAATCTCTCGACATGCTTATAATGCAGCCGGTCGATATTTTCGGCTCTGGCAACGGCAAGGAGGTAAGAATAGAACTGGCTCTTTGATATCCTCCCCAGCCTGAACGCGAGGCTCTTAAGGACAAGCTCTTCCAGGCGGTCCCTTTTCAGTCTCTTTGTAAGAAGATCCAGAAGTTCGTCCCTTTCAGAGTTTGTCGCTTCATAATCAATGGTCTTCTCCGCGTCCACGGATCTTGCCAGCGCGTCGATGTTCCGGTAACCGGCCGGTCTGACGCCGTGTCGCAGGCCTATTTCTTTCACGTGCTCCCACCGTTTTGTAAACCTTTTCTGCCCGTTCCCGTTAAGGATGGAATTCCTGTTAAGCGCCTTCAGGTCTTGTGAAAAGATGTGGTCTTCCAGCGCGAAAAGCGTCTTCCTAACAGTATCAACAAACTCCAGGTTCTGTTTTTTATATTCAAGCAGGTTCAGGAACGAATTGTAGTTTTTTACATAAAGTTCGCTGTCGTCTATGCCGTAGAGTGTGACCGGTGTATCAGAGAGCGCGGCGAAGAACTCGCCGGCTGATATTTTCCCGCAACGCATCAGGTAATCCACGGCCATCTTTTTGGCTCTTTCATCAGGAAAAGCTGATATGATACTGGTATCTATGTATCCTTCCGACCCTTCCACGCCGACGAATCTCACGTCATAATTCAGAAGCAGGTTTTCCAGCACAGATACTATTGATCCCTGAGCGCCGTAATTATCATGGACGTCCTTGATATTAATTATCAGCTTTTCGCTGTCAGTCCTGTTTATGTCCTTTGTTATCGCGACATCCCGCGGGATAGAGACCTGGTCCAGGCTCATCCGGTGGCCCATTAATGGCTGCCGCACGGAAATGCGCGTCTCTCCACGGGCGTAAACGACCTGCTGGAGAAAAAAGACCATTGCAACGGTTATAGATATAACCCTGACCAGTGGCATGGCTTTCCTGCTGTGCCACGCCCTGTGGAGCAGGACTTCCTCCTCTTTTACAAGGTCCTGATTCTGACTATATGTTTTATCTGACATCTTCATACACCCAAGTCTCCTTAATTCAACGCTTATTAAAACTATTTACCAACAAAGCAAAAAAAAACATTTTCAGAAAAATTAAATAGTATCACACACTATGCTAATTTTACATAAGTCCTATTGATAAAAAAGACAGGGTTCACCCTTCCTTTCTATCAATAAGACTGGCGAAAACCTTAGCACTTGCGTTTGCTATTATTATATATATAGTATACCATCAAAATCCGGCAAAACTATTAAATTTTTCAACCTTTTTTATTTTTAACAAAAATTACCGGGAACATGCCTCAAGGGGACACACCTCCGCTGCAAAATGCAGTAAATCGATAAAAATTCGAAATATTTTGAAAGAAAATCCCAATTTTTTGTGTCAAATCGCATATAAAACCATTTTTGTTTCCAGAGTTAAACCTGCTCCTTATTTTATACTTAAAACTGTACCAGCTTTTGTTCTTAAAATTGTACCTTTTAAAATTTCTTGAAAGAATTGTCCCAATAGTATTAATGTCTATTTATTTGGATAGCTGATCTTATTTTTAGGGGACAGTTTTGAGTTCAATTTCAGGGACAGCTTTAGCCTTATTTTTATGTACAACTTTGGCCTTGTTTTTAAAAACGGTTTTAGCCCCGTTGGAGGCATGTCCCCGTAATAACTTGTTTTTCGTGAGAGAGTATGTATATTTATTATTGATGCCCTGATCGGCCGGGCGCGTAAGAAAGGACTGACTTTGGGAAAGAAGAAGACGAAGAAGAAAAAAAGGAACGTATCCCCGGTGATCCTTCCGACGACCGGAACAGCGATTCCAGGGAAGGCCCGTTCCAAATGGAAAATAGCCGCGCTCTGCCTGGCTGTGTTCATAGTGGGTTTTCTGGCATACGCCAGCACCATTGCCGGCGACTTTATCTGGGACGACGAATACCTTATCATCAACAATTCACAGATAAAAGACTTCTCCCATATCGGGAACGTCTTTAAGACATACGTGGGCTACGGCAGCGAGAACATCAACAACTTTTACAGGCCCTTGCAGGAGATATCCAACATGGTAGATCACTTCCTGTGGGGCCTGAAACCTTCCGGGTTCCATCTCACGAACGTCCTTCTTCATTCACTGGTGGCCGTAATGGTCTTTGTCCTCATACTCAACCTTACGGGAAATACCCCGGCTTCTTTTATCGCGGCGCTGTTCTACGCGGTGCATCCCGTGCATACCGAAGCGGTGGCGTACGTGGCGGGCCGCGCTGATCCTCTTTATTCCCTGTTCATGCTGCTGTCGTTCGTATTTTTCATACGGTCGGTAAACCCTTGTCCTGAACGTCCCGGAGGCCGGCCCGGGTTATACGCGGCCTCCATACTATTTTTCATATTATCTCTCCTTTCCAAAGAAATGGTAATGGTTATGCCGGCCCTGGTCTTTCTTTATATGTTCTATTTTCTCAGGGGAACGGAAAACGACCGTCTTTACAGGACATTTAAGTGGCGATGGATACCCTACGCCGGGATCGCCGTATTTTACGGGGCGTTAAGGATGACCGTGCTGAGCTTTTCGGATATCGCTCCGGCCTCGGCTTTTCGCAGTATACCTTTCCCGTACCGCCTGCTCACCTTTTTCCGGACAGTTGCCGTATATTTCAGGCTTCTGCTGTTCCCGGCTGACCTGCACATGGAAAGGTCAATAAGGATAAGCAAGAGCCTCTTAGACTTCGAATCCTTCCTGGCCCTTATCATGATAGCCGGTATAGCGTGGATAGCGTACCGGACATATAAAAACAATAAAAGGATAATATCTTTCGCCATCGTGTGGTTCTTCACCAACCTCCTGCCGGTGTCGAATATCGTGCCTATCAACAGCTTTCTCGCCGAACACTGGATATACATGGCTTCGATCGGCCCATTTCTGCTTATCGGCCTTGGCCTGGCGCGATTGTGGACAATCATCCCTCCTAAAGGCAGATCACTGAGGGTCGGGTTCATCCTGGCATTTGTCTTTACCCTGGGGTTATACGCGAACGCCACCGTAACGAGGAACAGGGACTGGAAAACGGAAATTTCCTTTTT
>DAOVKF010000057.1 GCA_030631915.1 Candidatus Omnitrophota bacterium | reverse complement strand
TTTATTTTGACGATATTTCCCAGGCCGGGGAGTTTAAGGAACGTCTTGAGCAAATGATCAGCAAGGCGTCTCTTGAGGATACGGCAGGGGGCAGGATCAAGGTCAACGTATTTGACGAGGAAGGAGCGAAAGAGATAGAAATAGTGGAACAGGCGGGAAAACCCAACACCATAACACTGGCTGATTCAAAACTGGGCCGGGCGACAAACGTGAGACTGGCGGAAAAGATCGGTTTTGTGATAGACAAAAGCGGGAAGGCCCTGGCAGCGCTGTTAAAAAGAAGAGGCATGTCTGAGAAAGAGATCGAGGTCGAAGTGGATAAGCTTATAGATCATCTTGCCGGTGAGAACGGCCTTTTCTTTATATCGGACGTGGCCGCGAGGTCGCGAAAAAAAGATGAGATCGAAGTTTTTTTAAGATCCCAGGGCGCCGGTCCGGGAAGCGCGGTGTGGGACATCGTCAGGCAGAAGTATTTTGACGGGTTGTTCCTCATAGACCTTTCGCCGGACGGGAGCCTCCAGGCAATGGTGCAGAAGTTCGGCAGGAACAGGCGCGCGGGTGATATGGGTTCCGTGGATTCTTATTATTCGCTCCATAGGGGTTCAAGGTTTTACAGGATGGTGGAAGAGCTGTACAGCCCTTCGCATAACCCGCGGTTTACCCGGCGCGAAAAGAAAAAGAACCGGAAGAAACTGATCGAATTTCACGAAAACGCCGAACGGCTGGAAAAACTGGAAAAGAGTATCTTCGACAATAAAGGACATTATCTTGAGGAGATCGACGGTGATATATTCAGTGAATGGTGCGGGCTTCAGCAGTATTTTTCATCGCTTCTGAAAGAAGTAAGGATCGAACAGCAGAAACGCGCGGATGATAAAAAAGATAAAAGGAATAAAACCGACATGAAGAAACAGAAATTCCTTGATATGGTAAGAGGGCTTCCCGGTAAGTTTAAAAAAGCGGTGGATCAAAACCCGGAGAAAGCAGGACTTTTTATCGAAGACAGGCTGGGAGCCATAATGGACAGGTATTTTACCCTTGACCGCGTGGATGATAACGGTGTGCTTGACCTTGAGGAGTTTTTGGGCGTATTCGGGGAACATTTCCACGTGGATCTGGGGAAGACGGCCGGGTTCGCTCAGGTAAGGCTGGCAGGGAAAAACGCGCGGGAGCTTGTGCACATACGCGGCATATACAGGGACGGGCTTTTGAATGTCCTGCTGTCCATGGGCAGCGCAAGGGCCCGGCGGACAGGTGCGGAAGTTACGGTCAACAGCGGGGACGTGTCCTATTCCCTGGTATTGAACAGGGTGACAGGGCATCTGGAACTGACCGGGGTGAAACAGATCCTGCCTGACGGGACGAGGCAGGAAGTGATGAAGCCCACGGAACCCGGATCCTTCATGATAGGTGACAATGAATACATGATGAAAGATACGGGCGGCGGGGTTTACACGCTTATCGACAGGCAGGGCAATGTCACACAAAGGTTTTCAGTGGCTGAATACAGGGATAGAAAGACACAGAAGGCGGACGGTTATCTTATCACCCTGGAAGGCGTTCTCGGGTCAGCGGCCGTAAAGATGTACGGCGAGGGCCTGGACAGGCTGAAAACAAAGTTGATAAAGGAGTTTGATAAGACGGGCGGCGAGATCGTGGAAACGGATATCAGCGACGCGGGTCTCACCGAGGCCGCGATAGATATATCGCGCGAGCGGTATCTGGATAAAGCCAGGAAAGCGGAAGTGTATGATTCGCCGGAAGCGCAGCCGGATATAACCGAAGCCGCGTCCAGGATGGACAGGGCGCTGGAAAGGTTGCCGGGAAACCTGGTCGAACAGGACAGGTCAGCGGAAGAAGTCATGATGGAGCGTCTGGGAAAGGATGAGGATTTCGCGGCGGTCAGGGATGCTTCATCCATAAGGCGCGCGACAAAAGAAGCTGATGAGAAGGTGGCGTCAGACGTCCGGCAGGACGTCGGCACTTTTGCGGCCCAGCAGGTGCGCGTGGATACTTCGGCGGATACTTCGAATATAACGTATTCTGTTTCAGGAACGGATGATCTTACGCGGGCTCTGGCCGGCATCACTGGAGTGGACACGCGGGACCTGGCAGCTGAAAACCTGGACAGAGAGGACAAAAGAGACGCTGAGAAGGAAGCGGAATCCGGGAGCAAGGAGAAAGGAGTAAAGGAAAGGATGGATCGTGAGGCGGGCATGGAGAGGGAAAGGATCGGAAAAGATTACGTTGCCGTGTCCGTGCGGCTGAAACAGACAAAGGCTTCTCTGAGCGCCGGAGAGAATGTCCAGGCGTTCGCTGTCCCGCCTTCTCCGGATGAACCGCCGGAACCGGAAGTGGTTATGGTTGCTCCATATCAGGCCGTTCAAAACCTGACTGATGGCGAGAAAGAGGATCTCGCCGCGGAATTGTTCCACCGGTATGGAAGAAGCGTGCCCCGGGGCGGGACATTGTATGTCTCTTTTGACGGGTTTTCCAAAGGTGAAACAGACGCGGAAACAGGCGCGATATGCCGGGCGTTCAGCGGCGTCAGGATATTTGACGGGATTTCCGCCAACGCCCTGGTAGAACAGAAAAACGAGATACAGAAGGCCGGTAAGGCGTTGACCCAGGAGGATATGGACGCCATTTTCAACCTCACGCCGGAACACGGGGAAAAGGTGTTCACAAGAAAGGTCGGTTCACTGAACCTCCTGGTCTGGGCCGCGGCAGACGGCACGACCCATGTGAGAAGCCTGGGCACCAGGGTCTATAATCATACGAGGAGAAGCATCCAGAGGGCTGATGCCGTTCTCGCCGGAAAAGACAATGAATGTAAAAAAGCGGGGTTGCGCGCCGAAGATCTTACGATAGATGAGAAGGGCATATTCGTGAAAGCGGCCGGCAGGGATGGAGCGAGGCCTTTGGTGGACTTTGCCCTTATCGCGGCTGACAATAATGCCGCCGGGGAAAAGATAGAGAGACTGCCTTTGACAAAAGAGACAGGTCTGCCTGTCAGGAGAGGTTTAAGGGCGCTTCTGGCCCGAAGGATCAGGGGTGTGTGGGAGGAGATAAAAGGCTCTTTTGTATGGTCTGGCAGAAAAGCAATAACGCTGAAGGAATGGGTCGATTACAGGGCCGGCCTGGCCCGGAGAAAAGGTATCAGCGCTTCAAGTGTTTTATGGGGCGCGCTATGGGTGGTGAACAAAGCGGCCTTAGGTTTCCCGGCGTATTTAATAAGGGACGCGCGCAGGGATTTTGCGGCCTGGAGCGAGAAAAAGAAGAAGTCTTACGAGCGAGCGCGGCACAGGGCAAGACAGCTGTGGAACAGAAAGGCGTGGTACCAGTCATGGCGACACAGGTTTGACAGCGTCAGCAGCGATAGGAAGGTATTGAAAAACCTGGCGCGGACCGGCTCAGGGGCGCTTGATCTTTTCACTGTCAGGGCGGGATTCTCGCTGTCAACGCTCCGGAGTTCTGTTTTAGTCAGTCTTTCGGGCCTTATGGGTTTTATTGCCGCCGCTGTTTACGTGCTTCTGATCAAAGTTCCGAAAGAAATAGCGAAATTCACATGGAAACTCGTTTTTTACCATTCATGGCACTATCCATATTCAAAAATGGCCGCGTGGTGGCGCGAAAAATGGCCGGAACAAGAGCCTCAACCCGCCCTGGCGGACGTGATAGAAGCCAGACTGCCGGAAACTGTCCGGAACGGAAAGATCACCGGACGGGAGGCGCTGATCGAAGCCCAGAGGCTGGCCGACATAAAACTTCCTGCCGGGGAAGCATCAGCGGCGATGCAGAAGATCAGCGCTTATGAAAGTGGGGGAACGGAAGATCCGTTTTTCCCTTATGATGAGTCGGCTGTGGGCAGGCTCAGTCAGATAGCGATATTGCTTTTGTATGCCAGGAAGGATCCGCATAACACGGATCAGCGCTTCAGGGGCGCTTATACCAGGATCGGGGATTGCCTTTTCCGGATGGCCGAAGACGCGGAAAAAACAGGGACAGAACGCTCTAAAACCAGGGCAAAAGAGCTCCGCGTGAACGCGTTCAATTATCTTTCGATAGCATCGGCAGTGGATGAAAAAGACATGACCGCTGAAGCGCTCCGCGGCGTTATCCTGTACTCTCTCGGCGATAAAGACAAAGCTAAAAAGGCGCTTGAGAAGGCCGTGAAAAAAGGGGTCCCGGATGAAAGGGTCATGTCCATGGCGTGCGCTGTTCTGGGAAAGACGCTGGAACATGAGGCGGAAGATAAAAAAGCCGATCAGAAAGGCGCGGTAAAGCTTTACCGCCGGGCTGCCGGGGCGTATCAGAAAGCCGGAAGGTTTGAGGTAGCTGTGCCGGGCGAAAAAATATCAATAATGGAGGCAAAGGCCCGTTGCCGGGAAAAAGCCGGAGCAGAGCCGCCTGAAAAAGAAAAGAAAGCCGGCGAGGAGAAGGCCTCCTGGCGTCAGCGGATAACAGGGTTGTTTGCGGGAAAAGGGAAAACAAAAGGGGATATTTTAAAGCGCCAGCTTACAATGACGGCGGTCGGGGCGGGTATACTTGTTGCCGCGGCATTTTTCTTTCCAGCGGGATTGGCCGCGGTCAGCGGCGCTCTCTCTGCCGTGAAACTGCCTGTTCTGGGCAAAATGTTCGGGTTCATCGCTTCCCAGCTCACTGTGCTCGAAGGGGTCAGTGTTACGTCTCTCCTGTCC
The DNA here is from genome assembly GCA_030631915.1 of Candidatus Omnitrophota bacterium. Classification (GTDB taxonomy): domain Bacteria; phylum Omnitrophota; class Gorgyraeia; order Tantalellales; family Tantalellaceae; genus DAOVKF01. The sequence goes on along the minus strand of DAOVKF010000057.1, from coordinate 4,719 downwards.
TGGGATGTTGCCAGGGTCCTGCTGGTCCTGTCGCCCATGGCCGGCAATCTGTTCCTCAGTCTCGGGTATAAGCCGGTGAAGGGGTTACTGCGCCGCGTGTATGATATTTCGACCGATCCTTTCCGGACAGGACGCATGGTGGATGCCGAGAGATCGGCTATGCGGCAAACCCCGGCAAAAGCCGGCCCGCGCATACGGCTTATTAAAGCCTATGATTCACTGGATAAGGATAAAAAAGTTTCCGGGTTGATAGATAAAACCGTCAAAATGGTGAAACAGGGAAACATGTCCGCAGACGAGGCGGTTGAGTTCGTGGAATACCTGTTTGAAAGGGGCGATAAGGACACGGCAGAGGGACTTTTCCGAGTTGTTTACGCCGGAGCTGAGACCGATCCGGCGGTTCTGCTTCTCAGGGCGAGACTGGCGCTTCAGGACGAACCTGTTGAAGCCGTGCGCGTGAAGGACGGCCCGGAGGATTTTACTGAAATAGCTGTTGACAGCGCGGATCAGGTTCTTGAAAAAGACCCGGAGAATATTGAAGCGCTCCTCGTGAAAATGGAGGCGCTGAAAAAGAGATATGAAAAAGACAGGGCGGAAAAGGACCGGGAGGAGCAGGCAAAGGTTACTGCAATACTGGCCGGGCTCCTCGGAGATATGGATCCGGAGCAGATAGAGCGGTTCCAGGCCGCGAAAATAGATCATAAACCTGATGAGGAAACGTCAGCGCGTGTCCTGGCAAGGAAAACCAAAGATGCCTCGCGGCCAGGTGAAGTTCCGGCCATTGAGGAGAAAAAAGGCGTTGCTCCGGCGGAAAGAAAAAAATATACCGGCCCGGAAGCGGACATGGAAAGAATGGAGCTGCTGGAGGAAAAGCTCAGGAGAACAAAGAAGCTGTCGTCTGAGCAACGATTAGAACTCGCGGAACTGTACATGGGCCACAAAATGTATTCAAAAGCGCTCAAGCAGGTTAACAGGATAAAGGATACTGACATAGAAGCGGAGGCCGCGCTCCAAATGCGCGTCCTGTGCTGTCTCGGGATACTGGACGGGCCCCGATGGTGGCAGGTGCCGGTATTCACTAAATACTGGACGTTGAGGAGGGCAATAAAAAGCCTCGGAGCGTTACCGGGTAAGCCGGACGCGAAGAACTGGGCGGCCTGGATAAAGAACACTGTTTACAGCGTTGATACTCAGAAAGCCGCGGGTTTTCTTTATAAAATAGGAAAGTATTACAGCGCGAGCCCTGAGGATCGTGACGCGAGGCTCAAAAACCGGCTTATCGAACAGGGATCACAGGCGCTCCTGGACGCGGAGACCGTGGAGCTTGAAACCGCCGGGGCCATGGAATGGATGCTTGCCAGCGGCAACATATCGCCCGGCTCAGAGTTTTACATGACGGTTTCGGACAGGTTGTCCAAAAAACGCGAAACAGAGGTGCAAAAAGCGGCGCGCGAGGGTTGGGGGGATATTGGGCGCGAACGGAGGCAAGGGATCCAGAGCATGAAAGCCATGGAGGATATGCTTGACCCGGCCGGGGATTCTTATGAAAAGGATCCTGCGAGAAGAAAGAAACTGGAGGATGAGAAGAGAGAACTGGAAAAGGAGATCGAACGCCTGGAACAGGATATTCTCCGGGGATACGGGCTTTTCATCCAGGCCAATAAGGATTCCGCCCGGATGATCGCTGAAACGCGCTCGGAAAAGGAGTTTACGGACCTTATGGAGTCTCTTGTCCGCAGAAAAGGCCCTGTTAAGTTCAGGCAGACGCTGGACAGTATTACCGGGCTCACGGCCGCTGATGCGGGGAAACAGTTTTTACGCGCGGTGTTTGCGGATATGTGGCTGGATGCCCTGTTCAGGCAGAAATATGATAACGAAAAGAACAGGCCTTCAGCTGTTGTCACGCACAGGGAAGAGTTAATGGACCATGTCCGTGAACTCTTAGGGCAGTATAATCAGCCGGAAAACACGGCGCTCAGGAAAATGATAGCAGATGTATTGAGAAGCATGGCGGGATACAGGATATACGGGCGATGGGACGAAGACGAGGCGCGGTTTGAACGTTCACCCGTAGTTGATCATGTCATCACGGCCCTTTCCGATAATGCGGTCCAGGATCATGCTATCAGGGGTCTGGCCGCGGAACTCAGGCTGAAAGAGGCGGAAAAATCCGTCAGAGACTGGCGTGACCTGTCGGACAGGGCGGAAAAAGAAGAAGACATACGAAAAAAAGCAGAGCTGACACAAAAAGCAGGTCATTATTTCTTCATGGCAAATGAATACTCGAGCGATCTTTTGGAATACTATGCTGAGGAACTGCTGAAAACAGGCATGGATAAAGAACAGAGGGAATCGGCGCTCGAACCGGTGTTTGCATTGATCGGGATGTGGTATGGCCGGGACCCTGCGAACGCGGTCAGAACGCTCATGAAGAAAGCTGTTTCTGAAGAGGAGCGGGAAGAGGATATCATAGGCAGGCTGAGGCAGATAATAAAACAGATAGATTTTACCGTTCCCGACCGTGGTAAAATCCTTGTAAATACATTGGTGAACGCGCTTTGTCCGGCTGATAAGATCACGATCATCGAGAATTGCGGGGAGGTTTTGACCGCTGAAGAGAAACTGCAGGTCATACTGGCAGCGGCAGCGTCGCCAAAGGGGCTCACCGGTGAAGAATACCGCTCCCTCTTTAACGCGCTTAAGGAATTCCTGGGCAAAATTGACGTTGGTAAGATCACACCGGAGCGTATTGAGGAGATATGCCGGGTGATAAGGGCCTGGCTGCCCCCTGATGAGCCTGAATCCCTTTCAGTGAAGATAAATATTCTTTCCATGATGATCGAGAAAAAAGAAGACCTGACAGAAACTGACCGGGCTTTCCTGAACGAAAGGTTCGAGGAATTAAAAGAACAGCTTGCGGCTGAGCTGGACAATAGAAGGGAGGAAGAGGAGAAGGAAGAGATAGACAGCATACTTGTCGAAACAGAACGGTTGATGGGCATGGCCGGCAGATATGGACAACTCGGTGAACCCGGCAGGGCCGAGAACGCGCTTAAACAGGCAATAGACATGATGAACGCGCTTTTCAGGAGAAACATAGAGTTTACGCGTAAAGAAGAACAGGGGCTCTCTGTAAATGACGGGTGCAAGGAAAAAGCCGGCCGGCTCGCGAAAGACATGGCAAAGGTTTTAAGGGAGCAGGATAAATATTTTGAGGCAGAGATGATGCTGGCCCGGGGATACAGGCTCCTGGCTGAATACGGGATTGTCGTGGATCAGGATGAGGAAGCGGTCCGGGTATACATGGAAAAAGCGCGCGAGGCGCTGGCCAACGCCGACAAATTAAGGCCGTATCAGGCGGAAGTGTCCCGGGACATGATGGAACTGGAAATACTCAGGTTTGCCATCGCGCGGCAGAAGCTCATGGACGCTGCCGGAAAATATGAGGATAAAAAGAAGGAACTGGATGAACTTGAAAACCGGGAGAAGAACATTGAAACTGATCTGGCAAAAGCGCGTGAAGATACCCGGGAGGATATAGACCAGGCCAGGCGGAATCTGGCAGAAACCTCGAACATCACCGGTGATCAAGGCGCCGTGCGGGAAAAACGCCTGCAGGCGCTTGAGCGGGCTGAGCAGCGTGTCACAAAGCTCAACAAAGATCTGAAAGAGGCCCGTGATAAAACAAAACAGAGGCGCAGCGAACTTGCAGAAGCCGAAGCAAAAAAGCGCGGGTTTGAATCCGAAGAAAAGGGCCTCTATGTCTCAGAAAGCGCCCGCATTGTCACTGCGGTGCGCAGGGCCTTTCAGACCATGGCCAACGGTAATTACGACCCCGCGGATGAACATGTCAAAAAAGCAGTGGAGTTTCTGGTTTCCCTGGAAGACAACGCCTCCACGGAAGTTATTGAGGAGATATCAAAGAATATCGAGGACATGCAAAGGTCGGCTGAGGCGTTAGCGCCGCAAGACCGGCTTAAAAGAGAGGTGTTCATCAACACCCTGCTGCTGGATATACATTTCAGGAATGATCGGGACAGGTTTTCCGGCAGTCTGAAGCAAATAGAGCAAAACGCAGGGCAGGACAGTACAGGGATCACTGTTTCAGGAAAGGAATATGGTTTTGATGCCGGCCTTTTGATCGACCATATCGTGAAAAATACGCCTGATGAAAAACAGGGCGAGCTTGTGGCAGAACTTTTCAAAATATTTAAAGCCGCGAAAGAACAGAGTAATTTTCCCACCGAAGCCGCGGCCCTTGCCGCTATATACGGTGTTATGGATATGGAAGGTGACGCTGAGCTTACGCATAAGGATAATTTTGACGAGAACAGGGCCATAAAAGAGGACAAAAGGCCTGATATGTTACACCGGCTGCGCAGAATGTTCCAGGACAAGGAGGTGGAAGAAGACACTGAGCTGCAGGGGCTTCTTGTGTCGTTCATGCAAGCGTTGAGAAAGGAGAAAAAACAATGGAAAGACCTGAGCGCGGACAGGGTGGAAAAGACCGGGTTTATCATGGATTTCTGTGTTGAAAGAAGCGGGATCGCCGAACCGGAGAATGTAAAAGAGGGGGAACGAGACCGCTTTCACAATATCATCCTGGGCTTTTCCCGCGATGCCGAAGAAAGAAAAAAGGCCCTGGAAAATATCGGGAGGCAGGAGACAGAAAAAGACCTGCCTGACCATGGCCGCCTGGGACAGATAGCGGATGAACTG
>DAOVKF010000094.1 GCA_030631915.1 Candidatus Omnitrophota bacterium | reverse complement strand
CCCTGCCAGAGTATAATCGCCTTCTCCTGTTATCCGGTTGATATAAAAATAATGAAAAGGGCTCAAGAAACCGCCTTTTGGAACGAATTTGCGGGAACGCGAGGCTGCCACCCTGTGGGAATAGCCCAGGACTTCTTCCGTATATTCATGGTCTATGACCTCGGCTAAAGCTAAAATATCATCTTTTAAATATTCCTCAAAATACCTTCTGGTCACGTATATTTTAAGTTCATCTTCCTGTTCATCAAATACGCCGTACGCGTAAACAAGATCAGACGCTTTTTTCGCGCCCCTGAAACGCGGGATGCCCGGTTTATCCCCGAGGCTGTCCACGCTGAATATCCGTATGCCGCCGGGTTCTATATTCGTGCCCCTGAACGGCCGGGCGTAACGGTTAATATACTCCGCCGCGGCCGGGACATCGACTTCCCATGTCCTTTCCGCGGCATTGGAGATAAGGCCTGTAATATACTGTTTATCAATATCCAGGTTCTCATCTATTGATAAAGAACCCGGCGCTTTCATGGCGGACCTTTCCTGCCGGGCCAGGGCCTTTTTGTCAAGATCCTCTATTCTCACGGCATTCTTCAGGAACGGCCTGTGATCAAAGTGTTCGGGGAACATTTTGACCATTTTCTTATGCGCTGTTTTAGCCAGCACACCCACCCGAAGAACCAGTATATTTTCATCGTCCATAATGGTAAATATTACGTTCAACTTGCCGACTCTCTTGCTCCAGAGACTGCCATGCAGGTTCAGATGCAGCCTCTTCAGCATCTCCCTGTCCGGCACCCGGCTAACAGCTCTGACAGCTTCCAGTATGTTTTCCCGCTCCTTTTTTGATACCACCTTCTTTTTTGTTAACATATCAGCCGCTTCCCTGGAAAGGAACACCTGTCTCTCAATACCTTTAAAGTCTCTCTGGCCTTTTGTTTCCCCGGGTATTTCTGACCCTCTTGCGGCAGCTTGTTTCCTTTTTTTCTTTTTTTGCGATTCGGGTTTTTCCTTTTTCCTTGCCGCTATGTCAGGCAGGCCCTTTATAGCGGCCAGGTTTTTGTTTATTCGCTCCCGCATCCGTCCAATTGAGGCATAGAAAAGCGTCGCTTTTTCAAGCTCGGCAAGCGCCTTTTCATAGTTCTTCCTGGCCTTGCCTGTCCGGCCGGCATGTGCCTGCCTTTCGGCAATAAGACTGAATTTTTCCGCCTCAAGGTAGTATTTTTCCGCTTCCTGATCACGTTCATCCGCAGTATCCGCGGCTATTGTTTTCTCTTGTCTTTCCTCCTTGATCCCCTGGATCCGGCCGCGTAATCCCCTCACTTCCTCATCAGCGGGGTTCTCCCTTAATACCTGTTCAAAACATTTTTCAGCCTCTGTATGATCCTGCCTCTTAAAGCTTTCCACTCCCCTGTTCTTTGATCCTTCCGCCAAACGGGCGCTTTTCTGCAGGCTCCCCAGAGAAACCCTCAAAGGAGCGGGAAGAGCTGTCTCGCCTTTCATTTTCCTGGCTTCTGCTATACGGAGTTGACAGCCGTTATAATCGCATCGCCTGAACAGCTCAAGGGCCTCTTCATGAACCATGATCCATTCTTCCGCCTGCCGGATGTATTCCCTTGCTGAACTGAGCACATCCAGGGGACCGAATTCTTCCCCGGCCGAGGAAAGGACCTGATACGCCTCTTCAACGGATCCCGGGGTCCCGTCCCTCTGCGACAGAGAAACTGCCAGCGCCGCCGGCGTCCCTGAAAAGGACTCGTCATAACCGCTCGATTCCCTGAAATACGCGACAGCTTTATCAATATCCCCTGCCGACCGGCTCGCTTCGCCTGCAAGATAATAAATATAAGATAAAACCCTGCCGTCTTCCCGACCGTGGAGCGGATTAACGAACTTTCCGGCTTTGAGCAGTTCCAGTAACCAGTCAACAACAGCTGTCTGGAATTGCGTCATCGCCGGACCCCACTGCGCCGGTCCCGCCCGCGATGACGGAGCCGCGTATCTGCACGTGACAGGCAGGATGCCGAAATAAGTGATCAGAAGTTTGTCCCACTCTTCACTTGCCCGTGGATCCGCCCGCTTCAGGTCGTCCAGGAACTTCGCCTGATTCATGACGCCTTTGAAAACCGACCTGGGCGCAGCTTTGGTTATTTTTTTAAGCATGTCCAACGCTTTATTTTCCAGCGGATGCCCTATTGTTATCACTCCCTGCCGCGAATTTATCTCTGCCAGGGCCATCAAATAATCTTTAAACGCCGCGGCCCAGTCTTTCCCGGCCTCATTTACGCGGCCTTTCAACTCAAGCGTAACGGCAAGGTCCCTGTTGAGCTCAATAGCCTCTTCCGTGTATTCCAGGGCCTGTTCCGTCAAACCCTGCTCCAGGGCGCGTTCCGCCCTGCTCAGCAGAAGAATGAGTTTTGCTATTTTCTCTGTTCCCTCAGGCATCACCTCATCGACATTGGCTTCCCGCGATAAAAAATGCGATATTTCGTGAAGCCTCCAGAATTCAAGCAGTATATCGGCATCCGGCATCCAGGATCTTTTCTCCAGAAGCTTCAGCAAAAATCCGTAGACAGAATCCGGGATAAACATGTTATGGGCCCTCTGCAGGCCCGTATCAGGGTCACGCCAGGTGCCGGCATGGGTTATAAGGCCTTCGGTAAGATACGCGTAACCCATCCGGTCCAATCCCTCTTTAAGAGCGGCGTCATCTATCACGTATATGTCCGCTACAGCGTCCATTGCGGCGACAAAATCATACAGGGGATCCCCTGCGGCCAGTGGCGGTCTCTGCCGTTTGAACACCAGTTCGTCACATGCCATATTGACCGCATCGTGCTCTGATATCATGCCGGCGCCCTCGGGTTCTCCCTTCAACGCCCTTATATCCTGGGTCACCGGATCGATAAAAAGCGCCGGGCCGGTACTAACGTGTCTTGACAGGACCAACCACAACGTCACAAAATAGTCTTTTATCATGCTCGCGCCTATACCATTGTCCCTGGCAGCAAAAATTTCTTTGTACATTTCGCTTAAAGCGACCGCGTGCCCCCTGAAAGGCAGTACTTCCCCTTGTTCCCAACGCCTCACTGTGTTCACGTCAACGCCTAATTTATCGCTTACCTCGTTCCTGCTCAACCCCGCGGAGACCCTGAAATATTTGATGACTTTAAAACCTTCGGGCCTGTCAGCTTCGTCTAAAAGCGTATTCAAGGTCTTTCCGTAAAAAAGCAGACATCCGTCCAGATATTTACCGGTTTGCCTGTGATATATATCCACTAATCCTATCAGACCCTCTTCTATCCGGGGAGTATCTGTTTTTTTCATCCATCTATTTACAGTAATGGGATCGACCCTTAGCTCTTCCGCCATCCGTCCAATACTCAATTCTGAAGCCTGTCTTATGGCTTCGACCCTTTCCCAAAAACTGTGCGACTCTGGCAAGAACTCAGCAAGGGACTTCCCGTAAAGTATATGCGTGACCTCAATATCCTTTTTTACCCTGCTGAATATCCGGCTCAGCTTCAACAAACGGGCCGGCCGGGGCAGTGCTTCATCTCTCTGCCATCTATTCACCAGATTTCTCGTCCCGTGCAAAACACCTGTCTTTTGTGCAAGCTCCGCCGGCAGAAGGCCGCACTCCAACCTTAAAACCCTGATCCTGAGCCCCGGAGTAACCTTGATCTCCCCGTCGCCTTCCGGGGCCTTTACTTTTCCGCTGCGCAGGAATTTTTCCAGACTCATGCCGAACATCAGGGTCGTAACCCCGATCTTCTCCTTTAAACATTTACTGAATATCCCGGCTAACTTAAAATAATCAACTTCTACCTGCGGCGCATGAAATTCGCGCGTCCAGCCCCCTATGGTCGCGCCTTGCCGTCCGATCATTCTGCCTATCCCTTCCGCGTCCAGACCGGAAAGCGCTGTCAGGATAAACAGTCGTCCGCCGAAAGTAGATGTCTTTTTCAGAACTGCGTTCAACGGTTCGCCATATACCAGCAATGAAGTTGATACCGGTTCGTCTAATCGCCTGCTGAACACATCCGCCATCTTATGGAAGTATCCGGGTAAAGGCTCGTATTCACCGCTTTTCCACGCGCACAACGTAGAAATAGAACACCCGATTTCTTCCGTTGCCTGATCTATTGACAGGCCGCTGGCAGCGATCAGGCTTCGCAACCTTCTCGCCATATTTCTTGTTCCTTTCAAGTCACGCATATGGGAAATAAGCGCGCTTTCAAAATTCATGCTCGTCTCAAAAGCGGGATCAAGCATATTTTTACGATCAAGAAGCCCGAGGACCCTCAAGAATATATCAAAAGAATCTACTGCCATAAGCTCATCTTTAAGAGAAACAAAGATTTTTCCCAGAAGCGCCTGGTCAAGGACGCCATAGCCGGATGAACTCAGATGCCTGGCTATAATCGCGATATCCCACCTTAGATATTCTTCAAACGCAATGGCATCCTCAAAAGTCCCTGAATGAGTTTCAGCTTGCGGGTCCAAAATACCTATGATCTCTATCAGTTGTTTCACTGTAGAAGGGGCTTTGTTCAACAGAGGAAATATCCGTTTTTTAAGCCGCTCCTGCTTTCCTTTTGCCGCTTCATATTTAGCGTTCAGCTCTGTGTTATCCTTTAATATCCAATCCTTTCGCTTGCTGATTTCCCATTCCAGCATCCCCAGCCCGTCTTTAATAACACACGCGGCAAGGGGCCAAAACTCGTCCAATCTCCTGGTTATCCCTTTTTCGTCCAAAAGTTCAATGCTTTCCCTGCCCAGGACCCTGTCTGTCACAAAACGGCTGATCAGGTCCTCAAACAGGGCCTCTTCGTCCTCTTGCCCGCTTTCATCCACGAACTCTCCGTATTGATACCGGTAGAATTCGAGAAGGCGGGTATAGAGGGAATGATCCTTAAGCCGGGTCATTGTTTGCTTTATAACGTCATACTCATATTTCTCTTTAAACTTTTCAATAGTATGCCGCGTCCTCAGGCAAAGCCTGATATATTTGAATACGTCCCGATAATCTTCTATTTGATCATCCTCGCCCAATACTGTGTTCATGGCTTCCCTGGCGAGTGAATAAATTTTTGAATTATTCATAAAATGTACCCTGAGCCCTTTATCCATCCATGCCAGTCCGTGTCTTAAGAACTGTTCATGATCTTCATCAGTGATCTCTCCTTTAGACACAGCTTCTCTTATTTTTGTCCTGAGTATCTCAAACGCTTCTTTGGGCATTCGGTAAACGAACCGGCCGGCCTCTGCCCCTTCTTTTTTGCCGGGTAACGGTTTAAAAACCTTCCGCGTGTTCTCATGCTCGCGGACATGAGACCTTTCAGGGGATATTCTTTCATATATCCGGCTCTGCTCTTCAGTCAATACTATCTCCGGATATCTTTCCAGTATCTCATGGACTCTCAAGGCATATCCGGCTGCTAATATGTTATGATCTTTCTCCGCATCTGCTTTCCTGAGCCATTCTAAAAGCCGGAGGTAGCTGAAAAACAGGTTTTCATAGGATTCTATTTCCCTTGCCGCGGCTTTATCGGATCCACGGGCTTTCACAACTTCATCCGGGACGGCCCTTGCCGGCGTTAAAGACCCTGCCAAAGAAGGACCGCCTTCTCCTGTTATCCGGTTGATATAAAAATAATGAAAAGGGCTCAAGAAACCGCCTTTTGGAACGAATTTGCGGGAACGCGAGGCTGCCACCCT
>DAOVKF010000018.1 GCA_030631915.1 Candidatus Omnitrophota bacterium | reverse complement strand
CGCGCCGAGTCGCAGCTCTACCGGTCCTGGGGGGTCAGCGTCATCGGCATGACGAACCTGGCGGAGGCGCGCCTGGCCAGGGAGGCCGGTATGTGTTACGCCACGATAGCGCTGGTCACGGATTATGATTGCTGGCACAGCGGACAGGGCATGGAAACCGTTTCCGTGGAAATGGTCATGGAGAACGTGGCGAAGAATATCGAAACCGCGGAAAAGATAATTAAAAACACCATAACGAATCTGCCCCCAGCGGCCCCGTGCGGGTGCCATGAGGCTTTAAAGGGCGCGATAATGACTCCCAGGGAGGCCATCCCCCGGGAAACCATCGCGAAACTGGGACCGATAATCGAGGGGATACTGGAATAGCCATGAAACCAGGTAACAGCGAAGCAAAAAAAGGGTATAAGGATACGTTGAACCTTCCGCGCACCTCCTTCCCCATGAAGGCGTGTTTGCCTGAAAGGGAGCCGGTGATCCTTAAGAAGTGGGAAGAGGACGCGATCTACGCCGGGATCATGGAAAAAAGAAAGAATTCCGGGAAGCAGTTCATTCTGCATGACGGTCCGCCGTATGCCAACGGCCATATCCATATGGGGCATGTGCTTAACAAGATACTAAAGGATATGTGCGTGAAATATTTTACCATGAAAGGGCACCGGTCGCCGTATGTGCCAGGGTGGGACTGTCACGGCCTTCCTGTGGAACACCAGCTTTTCAAGGAACTGAACATGGATAAAGGCGATATCGGACAGGTGGAATTCAGGGAGAAAGCGCGCGACTACGCCATGCGATACGTAAAGATCCAGTCAGAGGAATTCAGGAGGCTGGGGATATTCGGGGACTGGGGAAACCCCTATTTGACGCTTGATAAGGATTATGAGGCCGATATTCTTTTTTCCCTCGCCGACCTTTATGAAAAGGGGTTTATTTATAAAGGGTTGAAGCCCGTCAACTGGTGCAGGACGTGTGAAACCGCTCTTGCCGAAGCCGAGGTCGAGTACCGGGACAAGACCTCTCCTTCGATCTGCGTGAAATTCGAAGCCGCTAAAACAACGCTCGGAAAAAAGACCTATTTCGTCATCTGGACCACGACCCCCTGGACCCTTTTCGCCAATGTCGCGGTCGCCCTTCACCCGGAATTTTTGTATTCATTCGTGAGCGTCAAAGAGGAGATATGGATAGTGGCTTCCGAGCTTACGGACGCGTTCATGAAAAAGTCAGGGACGGATGATTATCGCGTTCTTGAACAGAGGAAGGGGAAAGACCTGGCCGGGGACATAAAAAACAGCCGGCATCCGTTCATTGACAGGGATTCCGTTATCGTGACGGCTGATCATGTCACAACGGATGAAGGGACCGGCTGTGTGCATATCGCGCCGGGACACGGCCAGGATGATTATACCACGGGGTAAAAATACGGCCTTCCGGTCATTATGCCGGTGGATGAGAAGGGGAGATTCACGGATGAGGCGCCCGGGTTCGCGGGCCTGGACGTTTTTCAGGCGAATGACGCGATAATCAGGATGATGAAAGACAAAGGGGTCCTCTTATTCGCGGAGGACACGATGCATTCTTATACCCAATGATGGCGATGCAAGGATACAATAATCTTTCGCGCTACCGAGCAATGGTTCATGAGTATCGACCACAAGGGATTGCGCGGCGATATGCTCAGGGCCGTGAAAGAGGACGTGGAATGGATCCCCGGCTCCGGCATGGAGCGCATAAGTTCCATGATCGAGGGCAGACCGGACTGGTGCCTTTCCAGACAGCGTTACTGGGGCGTGCCCATACCGGCTTTTCAGTGTCTCGGATGCGGGGAGTCTTTCACGAACGCGGAAATGATCAGGGCCGTCGCCCTGCTGACGAAAGAGAAAGGCGCGGATGTCTGGTTCAGCGGGGACGCTGACGGGTGCATCCCCGGAAACGCGGTATGCCGGAAATGCGGAGGCACGGATTTCCGCAGGGAGGAAAATATTCTTGACGTGTGGTTTGATTCCGGCGTCAGCCACGTGGCCGTCCTCGGGAAAAGGAAGGAGCTGGGATGCCCGGCGGACTTGTATCTGGAGGGGTCTGATCAGCACAGGGGGTGGTTCCAGGCGGCGCTCATAACGTCCATGGGTATAAAAGGCCGCGTTCCTTACCGGAAAGTGCTGACGCATGGATTCGTGGTCGATGGAGCCGGGAAAAAGATGTCCAAATCCATCGGGAACGTGATCAGTCCCGAGGAAGTGATGCTCAAATACGGCGCCGATATCCTGCGCCTGTGGGTGGCTTCGAGTAATTACGAGGGCGATATCAAGTTGTCTCCCGAAATACTGGCGCGCCTTGCCGACGGCTACAGAAAGATAAGGAACACCTTCAGATATCTTCTCGGCAACCTGTATGATTTCGAGCCGTCAGAAGATTCAACGCCATACGAGGCGTTGTCGGAGATCGATAAATGGATGTTGTCGCGTCTGTCCCGCCTGGTCAGCGACGTGACCGCGCATTATGATTCGTGGGAGTTCTATAAGGTGTTCAGGGTTGTCTACGACTTCTGTGTGTATGAGGTGAGCTCTTTTTATCTTGACGTTTTGAAGGACATATTGTATATATTGACACCGGGTTCACCTGAAAGGCGGTCGGCCCAGACAGCGATCTTTCGCATACTTCATGTGCTGATGCGCGTAACGGCGCCTGTTCTCGCCTTCACGACGGAAGAGGCATGGGGCCATGTCTCCTTCGCGGAAAAAGTCCGGAGCGTGCATATGTCCGACTGGCCGGATGTCGAGAAGGAAATGGCGGGCTGGGCTGACACGGACCTTGACGCCAAATGGCGGGAGATACTGGCAATAAGGGATCCTGTGATGAAGCTGCTTGAGGAAAAAAGAAAGCAGGGATTAATAGGGAGTCCCCTGGAAGCCAGGCTCTCTCTTTATGCCTGTGATGAAAAGATGAAGGCGTTCCTGGCCGGCAACATCGGCAGTTTCCCCTTTCTTTTCAGGGTTTCACAGGCGGTCGTCGCGGAAACGCCGGAAAAGGGCATGGAAGACGCCGAGGGGTATCCGCTTAAGATCAAAATAACAAGGGCGCTGGGGCAAAAATGTCAGCGGTGCTGGAATTTCAGCGAAACCGTGGGGACAGACGCCGGGGCCCCGGGGCTGTGTCAGCGTTGCCGCGCTGTGGCGGCGGAAAGGAGTAATGATGGTAAATAAAAAACGGTCTGCCGGAAAGGGACATTACACAAAGAGTGAACTGACAAAGATCCGTAAAGAGATGATCGAGCAAAAGGCCAGTATACTTGAGGAACTGATGATGATAAAAGAGGAAACCCTGGGCAAATCGCTTAAAGACGCCGCCGGCGATCTTTCCGGGTATTCTTTCCACATGGCGGACATGGCCACGGATATGTACGATCGCGAGTTTTCCCTTGAGCTGGCCGAAGGGGAAAGGGACAGGCTGTACGCGCTGGACGATGCCATAAAACGCATAGATGAGGGGACGTATGGCAGGTGTGACATGTGCGGCGGGGTCATTTTAAAACGGCGTTTAAAGGTCATGCCGCAGGCGCAGTATTGCATAAAATGTCAGAAAAAGGAAGAAAAGACCGCCGGCAGGTAGCATTGCTCTTCGCGGCAGCCATCCTCGTGTATTCCCTGGATCAGCTGACGAAGCTTTTTATGGTGAGCGTTTTACCGCCGGGCGGAAGCATCCCGTTGATCGGGAATATCGTGCGGCTCACCCTGGTCTACAATACGGGCGCCGCCTTCGGAGCGTTCAGGGGCCATCCCCGCCTGTTCCTGCTGATCGCGCTCTTTTCGTTTTTTTTCATATGTCTTTTTCTGCGGCTTAAACATAAAGACCTGCGGTTTCCGGAAAAGCTTGCCCTGACTTTTGTTCTTTCCGGGACCGCGGGGAACCTTACGGATCGTTTGCGTGTGGGCCGTGTCGTCGATTTTATAGATCTCAGGGTGTGGCCGGTGTTCAATTTCGCCGATACGTTCATTACCGCCGGAATGGTGATCCTGGCCGTTTCGATACTCCTTAAAACATCACACGCCGGACATCGCGCATAGGACAAACGCGTCTTTTCGGGGAGGGCGACCGCACATGCATCGCGTTCTGATACAGATAGGGCCGTTCGCGGTCTACAGTTACGGCTTTTTTATGGCCGCCGCTTTTCTGATCTGCGTGTTTCTCGTCCGCAGGAATAGCGACAGGTTCGGCGTCCCTTCCGATAAGGTCATGGATTGTCTGGTGTGGCTGCTGATAGGCGGTGTTGTCGGCGGAAGGCTCCTTTTTGCGCTTATCAACTGGCATTACTATTTTCAGCACCCTGTGAGGATCTTCGCGTTAAGGGAAGGCGGCATGGCTTTTCAGGGCAGTCTGGCCATGGCGGTCCTCGCGGGCGCTCTTGCATGCCGTTTAAAGAGGATCCCGTTCTGGAGGACGGGTGATTTCGTTGCCCCGTACGCGGCGCTGGGGCATGCCGTCGGGCGCATCGGTTGTTTTTTTAACGGATGCTGTTACGGCAGGATCATCGAAAAAGGGCTTGGAGTAACGTTCCCCGGAGAGCCGTATATGAGGATCCCCACTCAGATCTATTCGGCGTTATTCCTGTTGTTCCTTTATCTGTTTCTCGCGGGTTTACGGGAGAAAAAAGTTTTCGGCGGTTTTGTGCTCTCTATGTATATTATCGCTTATTCGGCATTCAGGTTTTTTATGGGTTTTTTAAGAGGCGATACGCCTGCTGTTTTGTGGGGCATGAAACTTTCCCAGCTCATAAGCGCGGGAATGTTGGTTTCCGGCGCGGCGTTATTGCTGATATTGCACTTACGGAAACATGAAGGAACTTAGGTTTATTGTTGGACATGAGGGCAAAGGCATGCGCATTGACAAGTACGTCGCGTTGAAACTTGGAGAGGGATATTCGCGCGTTTACGCCAGAAGCCTGATAGAAGGATCTTTTGTCCTGGTCAACGGCGGGGAGATCAAACCCCGTTATATCGCAAAAGAAGGAGATGAAGTCTTTGTCCGGATGTCCGCGGTAGAAAAAAGCGGCATAGAAGCGGAAGATATCCCGCTCAAGATCCTTTACGAAGACGATTGCGTGGTAGTGGTGGATAAACCGGCCGGTATGGTCGTCCATCCCGCGCCGGGCAATAAGAAGGGCACGCTGGTAAATGCGCTTCTTTATCATTGCGCGGACTTGCCGGACAGCGGGAATGAATTAAGGCCGGGCATCGTGCACAGGCTTGACAAGGATACTTCCGGCGTGCTCGTGGCCGCAAAGAACGACCGGGCCCTGCGTTCCCTGTCAAAGCAGTTCCGGAAAAGGGCCGTAAAGAAAAGGTATATAGCGCTGGTCACGGGACGGGTAGGGTTTGACAACGGGGTCGTCGACATACCGCTTGCCAGGAATGTCCTCAACCGTCAGAAGATGGCAGTGGCGCCCGAAAAAGGGAAGAGCGCGCGCACCGTGTATCATGTGGTCAAAAGATTCCATGATTTCACTCTTCTAAGGTTGGAGCTGGAAACAGGCAGGACCCATCAGATACGCGTTCACATGAGACACATCGGCCATCCTGTTCTTGGTGACAGGACATACGGCAAGGCCGGGGGCATGGCCCGCCAGGCCCTTCATGCCGAGATGATAGGGTTCTCGCATCCGGATACGGGAGAATATATGGAGTTTTATTCTCCTGTCCCGGATGATATAATTGAGGTGATCCGGAGATCCGGTTTACCCTGCGAAATAAACGATAACGTGACACGAGGCACGAAAAAGAACGGACATGGACTGGAAAATAAAGCCGTCTAAAAGTATCAGAGGTGAAATAACCGTACCTCCGGATAAAAGCATTTCCCACCGGTCGATAATTTTCGGCGCCGTATCCAGCGGTGACCTCAGGATACGTAATTTTCTCACAGGCGAGGACTGTATCCGGACACTTGAGGCCTTTCGTTCCCTGGGAGCGGAAATAATAATGGAAGAGAACGCCGTGCTCATCCGCGGAAAAGGTTTAAAAGGATTGAGCGCCCCATCCGGGCCCGTTTATCTCGGCAATTCCGGGACGAGCATGCGTATCATGTCCGGAATACTGGCCGGTCAGGATTTCATGACAGTTCTTACGGGGGACGAGTCCCTGTCGAAACGTCCCATGCGGCGCGTTATAGAGCCATTGGCCCTTATGGGGGCGCGTGTAAAACCTCTGGAGGGAGGGGACCACGCTCCTTTAAGTATCCGCGGCAGGGAAGAGCGCCTCCTTCCGATCGACTATAATCTGCCTGTGGCAAGCGCTCAGGTCAAATCCTGTGTGCTGGCCGCGGGCCTGTACGCGGACGGCACCACTGTCGTGAGAGAACCTTTCCAGTCAAGAGACCATACGGAACGTATGCTGGGGTATTTTTCCGCGGATATCAGAAAAAAAAGGTTGACCACGGAGATCACCGGGCTCAGGGAGCTGATACCCAGGGATATCGACGTTCCCGGGGATATATCCAGCGCGGCATTCTTCATCGTGGCCGCCCTGCTGGTAAAAGGTTCGAATATAGTCCTCAGGCGCGTGGGCCTGAATAACACGCGAACAGGGGTTGTGGACGTTCTTAAACGGATGGGGGGAAATATTGATATCCTGGATCCGGGCCACGGCTTTGAACCGTCAGGGGATATGAAGGTCGGATACTCAAAACTGAGAGGAACGGTTATTAACGCCCGCGAGATCCCTTTGCTCATTGACGAGATCCCCGTGGTCGCCGTGGCAGCGGCAGCGGCTGAAGGGCAGACCGTGATCAACGGGATAGGCGAATTGAAAGTCAAAGAGACCGACAGGGTCGAGAGCATGGCGCGTAATCTTTCGAATATGGGGGCAGGTATCGAGGCGGTCCGGGATTCTCTGGTGATCCACGGAGGCGTGAAAAGATTCAAAGCCGCTGTTCTTGAAAGTTTCGGAGATCATCGGACCGCCATGAGCATGGCGGTCGCGTCTTTGCTTTCAGACGGGGAATGTGTCATTCGGGATACCGCGTGCGTGGACACCTCGTATCCGGGATTCCTGGAAGATCTGCGGAACGCGGCTTATTAGGCCGCTTCCGCTGAAACCAAAAACTATTTGACAAAAAAATTATTGTCTGTTACCATTATTTCATCTACCGGGTATATCCGCTGAATTAACCCGACAAAACAGGTCAGGTCCTTTATGTTGCAGAAGAAGTTATCCGATCTATTCGACAACCTGATGAGCATGTTCTCAAGCGATATCGGAATAGATCTGGGCACTGCCACCACTCTTGTGTACCTGAAGAACGAGGGCATCGTCCTGTGCGAGCCTTCCGTTGTCGCCATTGAAGCGGGAACCACGAATGTTCTGGCGGTCGGTGAGGAAGCCAAGCGTATGCTGGGCAGGACACCGGGTAATATCATAGCGATAAGGCCCATGAGAGACGGTGTCATCGCTGATTTCGAGATAACGGAAAGCATGCTCAGGTATTTTATCAAGAAAGTCCACCATTCACGCAGTCTGGTCCGTCCCCGTATCGTCATAGCCGTCCCTTCGGGTATCACCGAGGTCGAAAGGCGGGCCGTGAAAGATTCCGCCCTCCATGCCGGTGCGCGCGAAGTTTTTATGATAGAAGAACCTGTCGCGGCTTCCATCGGAGTGGGGCTTCCGATACAGGAACCGTCCGGCAATATGGTGATCGATATCGGCGGCGGGACCACGGAAATGGCCGTGATATCTCTTGCCGGAGTGGTTTTTTCCAAGTCGATACGTATCGGAGGCGACGAACTCGATGAAGCCGTAACAAGCTATTTAAAAAGAACCTACAACCTGATGGTGGGTGAACGCACGGCTGAGGATATAAAGATAGGCATCGGTTCAGGATATCCCATGGAGGAAGAGCTGACCATGGAGGTCAGGGGACGCGATCTGGTAGCCGGTCTTCCCAAGATGATAACCGTAAACAGCGAGGAGATCCGGGAGGCCATGTCCGAGCCGATCGCGCAGATCGTTGAAGCGGTCAGGATCACTCTCGAAAGAACGCCACCGGAGCTGTCAGCCGATCTTATAGAAAAAGGATTGATCCTCGCCGGCGGAGGCTCTCTTCTGCGGGGTATGGATAAACTTATTTCGGAAGAAACCGGCCTGCCGGTTCATCTTGCGGACGACCCCCTTACGGCTGTCGTGCTGGGCACCGGCAAGGTGCTCAGTGAGCTCAGGTATCTTAAAAAGGTGACCGTGGCGCCCAGACTGCGAAAATAAGCGCTGATTGATCGATGTGCCGAAAGAATTTCCCAAATACAAAAATCGGATCTTTACCGCGTGCGTGTTTGCGGTAGTCCTTTCCCTGCTTTTTTTCCCTTCTGTTTTTGCCGGCATCAAAGATCTAACCGTCAGGACACTTACCGCTCCCTTTACTGTATATAAGAAACTCGAACGGCACTTCCGGTCCAGGGACCGGCTTATCGAAAGCAATAAGGCATTACGCAAAAGAGTGGCTGACCTTTCATTGAAGATTGCCAGGCTGGACGATATATGCCGGGAAAATGTCCGTCTCAGGGCGCTGCTGCAGTTCAAGGAGAAATTCGATTTTAAGACCATCTCTGCCGAGGTCATCGCAAGAGAGCCTGATGACTGGAGAGGGGCGTTCATTATCGACAGGGGGCTCAGGGACGGGATGAAAACCCGGGCGGCTGTATGTTCCGCGAAAGGCCTGCTGGGCAAAGTCGTTGAAGCCGGAATCGATACCAGCCTTGTGATATTATTGACCCATCCCAACTTTAAAGCGGGAGGGGTGATAAAAGGCAGCCGGATCAACGGGGTCATTACGGGCGCGGGTAAAGGAATGGCGAAGATGCTGTATATTCCCATGAGCGCTGACGTGGAAACGGGGGCGGTCGTAACGACTTCCGGACTGAGCCGGATATTCCCGAAGGGTATTCTTGTCGGCGAGATAGTATCCGTTGAAAAAAGCAGGACCGGGCTGTATAAATACGCGATGATCAGGCCTTTCGCGGATCTTTTCGACGAAGAAGAGGTCCTGTGTGTTGTGGACATTTAGCCGGGAGCCGGGACCCCCGGCTCCCGAAACGACATGAAAAACACATTGATGCTGTATGTTCTCCTGCTCGTATCACTTTCGGTCCAGATCTGTCCCGCGGGATACAGCGTCTGGGCCCCGGATGTCGTATTGCTTCTGGTCGTTTTTACCGCTACTTTACGAGGGCTCGCGGCGGGTCTGCGGATCGGGCTGGTCGCCGGATTTTTGAGGGGCGTCTTTTCAGCCTGCATGTTCCCTCTGGATATCGTTCTTTACCCCGCGGTGGGCATGGTTTCCGCATTGATGTCCGGAATGCTCTACGGCCAGAGTCCGGTCGTGCAGATATTCATAACCGGTATAGCCGTTTTTTTGAGCAACGCTGCGCATGTGCTTTATTTGAACGCTCTCTCGGGGAATGATATCGCGGTATCGTTCGTTCTTGTGGGAAACTGGCGCGGCATCGTCGTTACCATGATATCCGCGCCGTTCGTCTTTCTGTTCCTGAAGAAACTGTCGGCCTGTCAGGCCGCGTCCGGGCCCTACCGTTAAGGGAGAGGGCCGAGGGTCAAGGTATGAACGCTGAAAAGAGGCTGAAAATATTCGTTCAAACGCTGTCAGTCGGGCTGATGTTCATGCTTTCGGGCCTGGTGTATGTTCAGCTGATCAGGCACGCGGTATACAGGGACATGTCCGAAGGGAACAGGTTGAGGGTCACTCCCCTGATGGCTTCAAGAGGCGCCGTATATGACAGGAACGGTGATATTCTTGTGAAGGACGTCTTGAGCTTTAACGCTTCGGTCATACACAGCCGGGTAAAGGACGTGAAGGCCCTGGCAGGTGTTTTAAACGCTGTCTGCGGTGTCCCTGAACACGAATCAGAGGCCTGTATCAGAAAAAGCGGGGCGCGGCCGTACTCGCCGGTGTGTGTCGTGCCGGATATCGGCATAAAAGAAGCGATCCAGCTGGAGGAGATCGAATCGGACTACCCGGGACTGATCCTGCAGGTTTCAACAAAACGCAGGTATATCGCCGGAAAAAAAGGCGCGAACGTCCTGGGCCATCTCGGCCCCATAAACAGCTCCGAATTCAAGAGATTGAAACACTATGGATACCGCATAAACGATCTTGTGGGCAGAGACGGCATTGAGAAAAGTTATGATAACTATCTGCGGGGGATACACGGCGGTAAACAGGTAGAGGTGGACCACCTCGGGCGTGAGATAAGGACCCTGGGATACAGGGAGCCGGCCCCGGGAAGAGATGTTCACCTTACGATAGATCTCGGCCTGCAGGAATTCTGCGACGGGCTTCTGGACGGCAAACGGGGCGCGATCGTGGCAATGGACGCCGATAACGGGGCTCTTCTCGCCATGGCCAGCGCGCCATCGTATGATCCGGAAATCTTCATCGACCGCAGGAGGTCGGATGAGGTCGGACCGCTGCTGAACGACAGGGAATACCCGCTTATCAACAGGGCCGTTTCAGGGGCATATCCACCGGGTTCTGTTTTTAAACTGATCGTGGCGGCCGGCGCCCTGGAAACCGGAAAAGCGGTCCCTGAGACTTCGGCTGTATGCAGGGGCATCTTCCGGCTGGGCAGGGCCACTTACCATTGCTGGAGAAAGAACGGGCACGGCGAGCAGAACATGACGGAGGCTATCAAAAATTCGTGCAATATCTATTTTTATAGACTGGGACTTCTTCTCGGCGTGGAGGATATAGCGCGTTTCGCCGGAAAATTCGGTTTCGGGGAACGTACGGGGATAGACCTTCCCAATGAAGCCAAAGGCACGGTCCCGACGCAAAAATGGAAGAAAGACCGTTTCAGGGAAAGGTGGTACAAAGGGGAAACAGTGAATTATGCCATAGGGCAGGGGTATCTTCTGGTCACTCCTGTCCAGATCGCAAGGATGATGTCCGTTTTCGCGAATAAGGGTTATCTGGTCAGGCCTCATCTTGTAAAGAGGATCGGGAATATTCGTGTAAATGATGATGACGGGATAAAACTGGATATATCCCCGGGCACCCTGGACACGGTCAGGAAGGGCTTGACCGAATGCGTGAACGGCGACAGGGGGACGGGCGTGAAGGCAAGACTTTCCGGGATAGTGGTGTCAGGCAAGACAGGGACGGCGCAAACCTCGAGGAAAAAAAGTCACGGCTGGTTTGCCGGTTTTGCCCCCTTTGACAGGGCAAAACTGGTGGTGGTGGTCTTTGATGAGTACGGCGGCAAAGGCGGGTACTATGCCGCTGAAACGGCCGCGGAAGTTTTCAGGGAGGCACTGAGGCTTGGGATCCTTTAGAGTCAGAGAGTTGGGGGGCAAGGTAGGTCTGGGGCATTCCTACCAGAAGCTTGTGGAGCCCCGCGGACAGGAATCTGCGGACTCTTTCCTGCGAGATTCTACCCGCGGGGCGGAATCCCGCACCCAACGCCCCTGCGTCCGGTGCGGGATAAACTTCTACAACCTTTAGTGCCCGTTCAAACTTTATTTTTCCAGGGTCGGCCGCGTCGGAATAGTAGTTACGTGGGACGTACAAGCTTCTGTACGGAACACCCCGGACCAGCCTTGCCCCAGGCGTCCCTGGGCTATTAACTAATGACTATTCACTAACGACTAATTATGGACAAAATTCTGCTGACAGCTGTTCTTTTGATCGCTTTACTGGGGGTCATGTTCGTTTACAGCGCCACGCTTGAAAGGGGAGATGACGTGGCGGGGATAAACAGGCTCGTCATAAAGCAATGCCTGTGGGTCTTTACCGGGGTTATCCTTCTTATCGTTATCTCGAACATGGATTATATAAGGATACTGGACTTCGCGTATCTCGCGTATGCGGTGAACCTGGTCCTGCTGTTTTTTCTTTTGCTGCTCGGGGGCGAGAGATACGGCGCCAGAAGGTGGATAGACCTTGGCCCTTTTTCGCTTCAACCTTCCGAGTTCGTGAAGATCACGGTTATTTTCGCCGTAGCCGCGTTTTTAGGAGGGAGAAAGGAAAAAAGGGGGACGTTCGATAATTTCATATATTCCGTCGTGTTGATCATGCCGGCTTTTATCCTGATATTCCTCCAGCCGGACCTGGGAACGGCTCTTGTCCTTTTCCCCGTGCTTTTTTCGATCCTGTTCCTCTGCGGGGAGAACGGTAAGTATATTCTGACGTCCATTGTCATCGGCTTTCTAAGTCTGCCGGTTTTCTGGAATCTTCTTAAAGATTATCAGAAGAGCAGATTGCTTGTGTTTGTGAACCCCAACATCGATCCGCTTGGCGCGGGATACACCATCATACAATCGAAGATCGCCATCGGTTCCGGCGGCATATTCGGAAAAGGATGGCTGGACGGCACACAGAGTTATCTTAAATTCCTGCCGGAAAGACATACGGATTTCATTGTTTCCGTTATCGGTGAAGAATGGGGGTTTGCGGGGATATTGATATTGCTCGGGTTATTCGTGCTGGTCATTTCGCGGGGTATAAGGATAATCGCCGGGGCCGATGATGTTTACGGAAAGGCGATAGCCACGGGCATTGTCACACTGATAGCGTTTCAGGTGCTTGTCAATGTCTCCATGACACTCGGGCTTATGCCTGTTGTGGGGCTGCCTTTGCCGCTGATCAGTTACGGGGGTTCGACCACTGTCGCGACCCTTATAGGTGTGGGGTTCTTGTTAAGCGTGAGCCGGAGAAAACGGTAAGTCCGGGCTATTGTTTGAACGATCATGAACAGTCTGAAAGAGCTACTGGATAAGGTCGAGAAGCCGGGAAGGTATATCGGCGGGGAGACCAATATCGTCCGCAAGGGATTCTCGGAAAACCTTGTTTCGGTCGTCATGGCCTATCCCGACGTATATGAGGTGGGTATGAGCTATCTCGGGTTAAAGATACTTTACCACCTTCTCAATGAAATGGATAATGTGGTGTGCGAACGCGTATTCGCGCCCTGGCCGGATATGGAAAGACAGCTTATAGCGGCCGGGCAAAGGCTGTTCACTCTGGAGTCCAAGAAAGACGTCAATAAATTCGAGATCATCGGATTTTCCCTGTCCTATGAACTTACATATACGAACGTGCTTAATATGCTGCATCTTTCGGGGATAACGCTGCGTTCAGCGGACCGCGGAGAGGAAGAGCCCCTGGTCATAGCCGGCGGCGCCTGTTGTTTCAACCCCGAACCCATGAGTGAGTTTATAGACGTGTTCTTTATCGGTGATTCGGAGGAGACGCTCCCGGCGTTCATAAATGAATACCAGAGGATCAAGAGGTCATCCGCTGGCAGGAAAAAGATGCTGAGGGGCCTGTCGCGGCTTCCGGGCGTATATGTCCCTTCGCTTTACAGCGCCGAATATCGCGGCGCGGATTTCGCGCGGCTCAGGCCCATGGACGATGACGTTCCGTCAAAGATAGATAAGGGCGTTATCCCGGACCTGGACAGGGCCTATTACCCGGTTAAGCAGATCGTGCCGTTAATAAGGACCGTCCACGACCGGGTCGTGGCTGAGATCATGAGAGGCTGCCCTAACACATGCCGTTTCTGCCAGGCAGGCGTTATTAACCGGCCCGTCCGGTTGAGAAGTCCTGAAAACATAAGGAATATCTGCAGGGAGACATACAGGAATACCGGGTACGAGCAGATCGCGCTATTGTCTCTCTCGAGTATCAATTATCCTTATCTGACAGAGCTGATCAGGGGTCTGAACAGGGATTTTAATGGAAAGGGGGTCGGGATATCGATACCTTCATTGCGTGTCGATGAGGCGTTCTATGAGCTGCCGGAAATGATGTCCGCGATCCGGAAGTCCGGTCTTACGTTCGCTCCGGAGAGCGCCAGCAGCGCAGTGCGAAGATCCATCGGTAAGGACATTGATCTAAGAGTTCTTCTCAGGTCCGCGGAACTTGCCTATCGCCACGGCTGGAACAGGCTCAAGCTCTATTTCATGGCGGGTTTTCCGTCTGAGGCAGAAGGCGAGGCGGAAAATATCAGCGCTTTAGCGAGGGACCTGTCCGGGTTGAGAAAAAAACTAAAAAAACGTCCGGCTGAGATAAAGGTCAGCGTTAATGCCTTTGTGCCGAAACCGCACACGCCGTTCCAATGGCTGGGCATGCGGGGAAAGGAGCCGTTGAGCAGGTTAAAGCATGATCTGCTGTCGCGTTCCTCAGGGAAAATACGGATGGAGTTCAATGATATTAACAGGTCATTGCTGGAGAGCTGTCTGTCGCGGGGGGACCGCCGGCTGGCACGGGTCATACATACAGCCTGGAGAAAAGGCGCTAAAATGGACAGCTGGGCGGATTTTTTCGATTTTTCGATATGGGAAGACTCTTTCAGGGAACACGGCTTTGAACTGGAAGGTCTCGCGACCAGGACATATTCGCTGGCAGACGCCCTGCCATGGTCTCATATCCGGACCGGTTTACACGACGGACATCTAAAAAAGGAACTGCTGGACAGCGGTTTTTACCCCGTAGAGCGCAAGGACCCGGGATAAGCGATAGTGGACCCTGCACCCTGCAACGCGCTGCGCCTGCTCCGGGGCATTCCTGCCAGAAGCTTGTAAACTTCTAGGAAAACACCCCGGAGCAGGCTTCCCACAAACACCCCCTGCAACTTCAAACTCTCTGTCCCCTTTTTTTCCGGACATCAGCTTCATTATCGAGAACAAGGCCCGCACGATTAGATGTTAAATATACAAAAGTAAGCAATTTTCCCTTGCATTTCCGTGAAAGTAAGGTATACTTTAATTGTCAGTCAAGAGTTTTGCAAAGTTTTTAGAAAAAGGCAAAACACCAGAAGAAGGGTATTGGGGAAATGTGGAACGATCAACCGACAAAACAAAAGGGAGGTAAAAAAATGAAGAAGGTTAATGTTAGCATGTTGAGGGATATAGTTATTTTGCTGGCAGTATTGTGTGTGACGATGCTGGGAGCGTCAACCCTGTTTGCTGATGCAGATACAACACTTATGATTCATTCGGATGATGTGGAGGGCTCTTACGTAATTACAGACAGTTCATCTTCTGCAGTAAGAATAAGTGGTGCTGGTTATTATACAAAACATACAACTTCTACATCTGTATTTGGGGCAAGTTCTATTGTTGCAGATCCATTGATGAACAGAAATGGTGGACTCATCACATTAGATCCAGTATTGCTCGATGATGGAACTGTTCAAGATATTACAGTAGACTTTTGGTTTAAGCAAAAGTTGCTTACAAATCATTGGTCTGAGATTTATTCAATAATGGATAGTCAGTGGAATAGTAGATTTAGAATTTCTTGGCAATATCAAAATCCCAGTACTGTCAGAGTAACTGCAATAATTGGGGGAGGAAATATTTTTGTAGGTATGACTCCTGATGCTAATGCATGGAATCATATTGCTTTTGTCAGGTCTGATGGCTTACTAAAAGGATATTTAAATGGGATATTGAAAAATAGTGCAGCAGCTACATCTTCTTTAGGAGGGTCAAAAACACTTGGGCTATTCAAAGATAAAGATGGAACTGATATTGGAAGAGGATATTTTGATGAGATTAGAATATCATCGGGTATAGCAAGATGGACCGAGAATTTCACGCCTCATGCTTCGTGCGAGGCCTTTGAAAATATAGTAGCTGGTACGGATTCTTTGGGGAAGGGATATTCAGCGGCAGAGCAGGAACAGCTGTACCAGCTTTACGAGGACGGTAAGAATGACTTAACCCCGCAGAATATCACGATAAACGGCACGGAATGGCAATACTATGACGGGGAGCTTCCCGGACAGGCAGGCCACTCGATCGGAGAGGCGTACACATATGATGGGAAACAATATATTTATCTGGGCTCCGGTCTTGAAGGGTCCGGAGGCGGAGTACCGGAGCTGCCGGCAGGCATGATGCCGTTTATGGGAGTGGCAATAAGCGCGGTCATAAGACGGATAAGACGCAACTTGGGGACATGCCTCAAGGGGACACACCTCAAGTAGAAAAACGGCGGTATTGGGCATAAGAGCTGAGGTTCTGGGGACACGCCTGTTGTAGACGGCTATTGGGCGCGCCCAGGCATGTCCCCAGAATATACGTTTATTATTCAAAACAACTGAAAGCTGGAAGAGGAGAAAGTGATGAACACGGAAAGAACACGGAACAAGGGGTTTGCCATGGTGGTCATGGCAGTAATGGTTGTCCTGGTCATGGCATGGGTGGTGGTCATAGCGCCAGTCCCAGAGGCGCATGCCGACTGCTGGTGCACGCGGCAGATAACGCATAACACGGCTTCTGACGCCTCCCCGTCACTATATAACGGCGAGATAGCCTGGTATGGCGACGCGGATGGAGATAATGAGATCTACCACTGGGACGGTACCACAACCACGCAGATAACGCATAATACAGCTCATGACTACGGCCCGTCACTTTATAACGGCGAGATAGCCTGGTATGGCAATGAGGATGGAGATAATGAGATCTACTACTGGAACGGTACCACAACCACGCAGATAATGAATAACACGGCTGGTAACGTCAACCCGTCACTATATAACGGCGAGATAGCCTGGGATGGCTGGGATGGTAGTGATTATGAGATCTACTTTTATAACGGGACGACAACCACGCAGATAACGAATAATACGGCTTCTGACTTAGTTCCGTCACTATATAACGGCGAGATAGCCTGGCGTGACTACGATGGTAATTATGATATCTACTTTTATAACGGTACCACAACCACAAATATCTCGAATAATACGGCTTATGACTCCTCCCCGTCACTATATAACGGCGAAATAGCCTGGTATGGCGATGAGGATG
>DAOVKF010000128.1 GCA_030631915.1 Candidatus Omnitrophota bacterium | reverse complement strand
TTTAAAGAATAATTGTGATTTTGTTTGTGAAGCACAAGTCAAGGATGATGCAAATCATTTTTCTATTATGTATCAACTGATATTAGTTCTGAAGGTGTTCTTCATTTGTGTTATAAAACAATAGGAGATAATGAATACCTTTTCGCCGGCTTTTCCTAAATGCGCAGCCGGCCCGTATAGACAGATTGTTCCTGAACCGGGACTTTCTTTAATTACATAGGTTTCAAACCTGGCGCCGGTATTTAAATTGAGTACCTGCACTTTTTCGTTCGGCAAAAGCTCGGCCGACTCCATAAGCTCAGCGTCAATACCGATACTGCCCTCATAATCCATTCGCGCCTGCGTAATGGTTGCCTTGTGAATCTTGGATTTATAAAGTATTCTCAACATAGCGAATCAACCGCCTTCTTGATATCTTCTACTGACCTTAGCCCCATAAGCTGGGTTACTATTTTTCCGTCTTTGAAAAAAAGCAGGGCCGGGATCCTTCCGGAAAATCCCAGAAGAACGGGAAAAACGTCCTTGTATGGATAGTGATCATCATGGGACTTTTCTATTTATATCAGTGGATATTTTCCGCATATGAAGAGACGAGCGGCCAGCTGACGTACAAGCAGTTTTACGAGATGCTGGAGACGAACGACCGCACCGGCCGGATCGTCTCCGCCGCGATAATCGGCGAGCGGGCGATCGGCCGTATGGACGACGACAGGCGGTTTGTTGTCAACATACCCGAGAAGGACGCTGAGCTTCTGAAACTCATGCGTGAACAGGTGCCGGAGTTTGATATCCAGCCGCCGCAGACATTTCTATCCAATCTTTTTTATTCGCTTGGCCCCATGCTGCTGTTTATCCTGTTCCTCTGGTTTTTCATTTACAGGGGAGCCTCCATGGGCGGGGGCAAGATGCTTTCATTCGGCAAGTCCAGAGCGAAGCTGGCCAATAAAGACAAGATGAACGTTACTTTCGGCGACGTTGCCGGTGTCGAGGAGGCGAAGGAAGAGTTAAAAGAGGTGATAGAATTCTTGAAGGACCCCCGCAAGTTCCAGAAACTGGGCGGGAAGATGCCGAAAGGCGTCCTGCTCATGGGGCCTCCCGGAACAGGCAAGACCCTGCTCGCCAAGGCGGTGGCGGGCGAAGCCGAGGTGCCGTTCTTCAGTATTTCAGGCTCTGATTTTGTGGAGATGTTTGTGGGCGTGGGCGCGTCCCGCGTAAGGGACCTTTTCGGGCAGGCGAAGAAGACCGTTAAGATGAGCCAGAAGGGATGCATACTGTTTATCGATGAGATAGACGCGGTCGGCAGACAGAGGTTTTCCGGTATAGGGGGAGGACACGATGAGCGGGAGCAGACCCTTAACGCGCTGCTGTCAGAAATGGATGGATTTGACACTGCGATCGGGGTTATTTTGATAGCGGCCACCAATCGTCCGGACGTCCTGGATCCCGCTCTTTTGATGCCGGGCCGGTTTGACAGACAGATCGTGGTGGACCGGCCGGATATAGTGGGCAGGCAGGCGATACTCGAGGTGCACGCCAGGCAAATAAAATTGAGAAAAGATGCGGACCTGAAAAAAATAGCCCAGCAGACAGCCGGTTTTTCCGGAGCGGATCTGGCTAATCTCATAAATGAGTCGGCACTTCTTGGGGCAAGGCGAAATAAGAAAGAGGTCGGTATGGAGGAACTGCAGGAGTCCATGGAGAGGGGCATAGCCGGCCCGGAAAGAAGGTCCCGCAAGATCAGCGATGAGGAGAAAAGGATCATTGCCTACCACGAGTCCGGCCATGTGCTCATGGCGTTTCTCATAAAAGGGGCTGATCCGCTGCACAAGGTCACGATAGTTTCAAGAGGTATGGCTTTGGGGTATACCATGCATCTGCCCCGCAGAGACCAGTACATATACCAGAAAAAGGAGTTTCTGGGCCGGATCACGGGTATGCTTGGCGGACGCGTCAGCGAAGAGATAGCGTTCGGCGAAATATCGACCGGCGCCCAGGATGACATAAGAAGGACCACGGAACTGGCGAGGGATATGGTCACTCAATACGGCATGAGCGAACGCCTCGGACACCTTACCATGGGCAGGCGCCACAGCCAGATCTTTCTCGGCAGGGATATTTCCGAGGAAAGGAATTACAGCGAGGAGACGGCCAGGGTCATAGACGAAGAGGTCAAAAAGATCATTGATTCCTGTTATGAACTGGCGAAAAGCAAACTTATTGAAAACAAGGCGAAACTGGACCTTTTGGCCGGCAAATTGATGGAGAAGGAGACCATGGACGAGACAGAAGTCCGCCAGCTTTTGGGTTTTGAGGAAAAGGAGGCCGCGGACGACGCTCCGGCGGCATAAGTGACTGAAACATGCCTGAGCAGTTGCGACTGAAAGACCATACCCTGCCGATCGGAGGCGGCGGACGCACGTGTATCATGGGCGTTCTAAACGTCACCCCCGATTCTTTCAGCGACGGGGGAGAATATCTTGACCCGGTCCGCGCCGTCTGCCGCGCGGAGCGGATGGCGGCCGAAGGCGCGGATATTATCGATATCGGGGGGGAGTCCTCACGGCCGGGGTCAAAAGGGGTTTCGGCTGAGGAAGAGCTTGAAAGGGTCATGCCGGTGATCAGAAGATTGAAGGATGTTATGGACGTCCCGCTCTCCGTTGACACGTGCAAAAGCGCAGTGGCGTTCCAGGCGCTTTCCGAGGGAGTTTCTTTTATAAACGATATAACGGCGTTGCGCGGCGACGCAAAAATGGCGCGGGTGATCGCCGGTTTTGATGCCGGCGTGATACTGATGCACATGAAAGGGCGGCCGCGGACCATGCAGGACGCCCCGTACTACGATGATATCATGGAGGAGATACTGTCGTATCTCGGCGGATCGATAACCATGGCTGCGGATGCGGGGATCGGCCCGGAACGGATCATCGTGGACCCGGGTATCGGGTTCGGTAAAAGCCTGGAGCATAATCTGGCCGTTCTAAGGCGTCTCCAGGAGATGGAACGGCTGGATAAGCCGATACTCGTAGGGGCCTCGAAAAAATCGTTTATAGGCGCGCTGACCGGCAGGGATGTCGGTGACAGGATATTCGGGACCGCGGCCGCTGTAGGGGCGGCGATATTGAACGGGGCGGATATCGTAAGGGTCCATGATGTGGGGGCGATGAAAGATGTCGCCCGGGTCATTGACGCTCTAACGGGCAAGGGATCGTTATGAGTTTTTTACTGGGATACTGGGACACTATTCTAGAGATACTCATCCTGTGGGGCGCGTATTACATGATATTTCTGCTGCTGAAGGACACGGTAGCCGAGCAGGTACTGAAGGGCATAATCGTCATATCCGTGATCGTCATGCTTACCAGAGGGTTGAACCTGGTGATCATAAACTGGCTTTTGACCAGGCTGCTGGCCATTTCCGTTATCGCTTTTCTGATAATCTTCCAGCCGGAGACCAGGCGGGGCCTGGCAAGGCTGGGACGCTTCGGTATGTTTTCCGGGGAAAAAGAAACACTGGGGGAGATAGCAAAAGCCGCGGTCGTGTTATCCAAAAAAAAGGTCGGGGCGTTGATAGCCCTTGAAAGGAAAACAGGCCTGAGGCGCTATGTGGAGAGCGGTGTCGGGATAGATTCAAGGGTCGCCAGCGAACTCATAAACACGATATTCATGCCCGCGACGCCCCTGCATGACGGCGGCATAATCGTTTCGGAACAGCGCATAGAAGCCGCGGCGTGCCTGTTTCCCCTGACCCAGAATCCGAATATCCCGAAAACCATGGGAACAAGGCACAGGGCGGCTATCGGGTTAAGCGAGGAGACGGACGCGGTTGTTGTCGTGGTCAGCGAGGAAACCGGCAATATTTCGGCGGCTGTGAGCGGCAGGATGACAAGAGATCTTGAACCAAAGAACGTCTCGAAGTTCTTGCAGGGCGTGTTCATCCCCAGGGTCAGGAAAAACCCTTTCTGGGACAGCCTGAAAAAGACGATCACCAATCATAATAAGGGTGAGCGATGAGATTGCAGGACGTTATGTTTCACAATTTTTTACCGAAGATCGTTTCTCTTGTGCTTGCCATATCCACGTGGTTCTATGTTTTTGACCTGGTGAACAGCGAATCGTTTT
>DAOVKF010000103.1 GCA_030631915.1 Candidatus Omnitrophota bacterium | reverse complement strand
TAAAGCAACCAAAAGGGACGCCGTCTTCCCCCATGGGGGAAGAGATCAAAGAACCTGAATATCAAAGTGCCCATAATTCTTGACACTACTTTCAAGAGAATATGCTGGACACCTGGTGGGAAAAATATTAAGATGAAGATATTGATCGCCTGTCTTTCGGTCAATCCGGGATACTGCTTATGCCGGTCCTGATCCCGGTATCGCGGCAACATAAAAAGGTTATCCCATGAAAATCGGGAATAGGCTCAATCTTCTGTTTTCCCTTCTAACCGTAATAACTACCGGCGTCGTGCTTTTCTTCGTTTATGTACTGGCCAAGAACAGCCTGGAAAAAGCCATATATGACCATTTAAGCACAACGGCCCGCTCAACGGCCCAGCGTATAGAGTTATTTCTGACAACGCAGAAAAACTGCATAACGCAATTATCGCATAGTGCGTGCATACAACAATTTTTATCCGCTGATAAGCAGGAGCCTGATTACAACGATAGGTTGGACACGCTCATAAAAAGGCTGCGGCAAACGGAAAAATACAGTGACTTTATGCGTGAACTTTTTGTTTTAGACGTGAACGGAAGGGTTGCCGCATCAAGCGATATGAGCAAGATCGGCATGGACCAATCCACCAATCAGTATTTTTTAAAAGCCATATCCGAACTCTATTTCAAAGACGCCTATTATTCCAGCACTCTGCGACAAGAGGCGATGACCCTGTCAGCGCCTGTCACGGACAGTGACACGGGAAAACTGCTGGGTGTGATCGTCGCCAGGATCAGACTGGAAATATTAAATAAAATAAGCACGGACTGGAGCGGCCGGAACAAAACAGGGGAGATCTATCTTCTAAATAAAGACGGCTACTTAATAACACCCTCGCGTTATATAAAGAACGCCCCTCTTAAATTAAAAATTGACTCTGAAAACAGGCGGCAATGCATGAAAACCTTCGAGGAAAAAGGCCTGACAGGATATAACCCCACGCCCTTGATCTATGCCGATTACAGGGGCGTACGCGTTCTGGGAACGTATGCTTGCATACCCCTGATGCAATGGTGTCTGGTGGCAAAGATCGACGAGAAAGAGGCATTCGCTCTTCTCTTCCGGTTAAAATATATTTTTGTCGTGGTAGCGCTTGTAATCCCGGTATGGGGATGGTTATTGGGCGGCTTTGTCGCGGGAACCATCACCGGTCCTATCCTTGAACTGCGTAAAGGAACGGAGATAATATCCCGCGGTGATCTGGATTATAAGGTGGGCACGGACTCGAAGGACGAAATAGGACAACTGGCAAAGGCATTTGACGATATGACGGAAAAGCTGAAGACAACGACCACTTCCATCAACGACTTCAGTAAAGAGATCGTGGAGCGCAAAAAGACGGAGGAAACGCTGCGGGAAACCAGCAGTTATCTGGAAAATCTGTTCAACTACGCGAACGCTCCCATTATTGTCTGGGACCCGGAGGTCAGGGTCACCCGGTTTAACCATGCCTTTGAACATCTTACCGGCTACCCGGCCGGCGAGGTTATCGGCAAAAAACTGAACATGCTGCTGCCCGCAGCAAACAGGGATCAAACACTGGACAGGATCGTCCATGCCTCGAGCGGCGAGTACTGGGAATCAGTGGAGATCCCTATCCTTCGCACAGACGGAGACATCAGGATGGCGCTCTGGAACTCCGCGAACATTTATGACCGGGACGGCACCACGATCATAGCCACCATAGCCCAGGGTCAGGACATTACCGAACGTAAAAAGGCAGAAGAAAGCCTGACAAAGGCTTTGCAAATAAAATCAGACTTTACTTCCATGGTATCTCATGAGCTGAGAACGCCGCTGACATCTATCAAGGAAAGCATTGCCCTTGTTCTGGAAGGCATCGCGGGAACACTGACCGCCAAACAGCACGAGCTCCTGGACATCGCGAAAAGAAACGTGGACAGGCTCGCCAGACTGATAAATGATGTCCTGGATTTTCAGAAACTGGAATCCGGCAAACTGCAGTTCCAGATGCGGAAAAACGATATCAACAGGATAGTCGCGGAGGTCCAGAAAGGAATGACGCCCCTGGCAAGAGAGAAAGGCCTGGATCTTGTCGTCAATCTTGATACAGACCTGCCCGTAATAACATCTGACAGGGACAAAATTATCCAGGTATTAACGAATATCGTCGACAATGCCGTTAAATTCACGGAAAAAGGCGGTATTACGATCGTCACGAGCCGTAATAAAAAAGATGATGTTGTTCTTGTCTCTGTCCAGGATACCGGGATCGGGATCAAAAAAGAGGATATGCCGAGATTATTCCAGAGATTTGAACAAATAGCCGGGATCAAGGAAAGTAAAGCGGGCGGGACAGGGCTTGGGCTCGCGCTTTCAAAAGAGCTTATCGAAAAGCATGACGGAAAGATCTGGGCGGAATCAGGGCCCGGAAAAGGGACGACGTTCCATTTTACCCTGCCCGTAAAATAAAGTGCCGGGGAGCGCAACCATGAATCTGGATTTTTTTTCCATCACACATCACGGAATGGGAACATTGCTCGCGGTCATTAAAGAAAGCGCCGCCATTGTTTCAAAGAAAATGGCAGGGCCTCTCAATGAAAAACAGGAATACTTCCTGCAGATGGCGGAACGCAACATCGATAAACTGACGAACCTGGTGCACAATGTCTTCACGTTCCAAAAACTTGCTTCCGGAAACATGAAATTCAATATGGAGGAAAACGACCTGAGCGGGATCGTGAAAGACGTTCAAAAGACAATGGGGGCGCTGGCCGAGCAGAAAGGGCTGTCTTTTTCTGTCAGGCTTGACGCCGATCTGCCCAGAATGGTCTTTGACAGGGGTTTGATCTCCATGGCCATCACCAACATCACCGGCAACGCGGTCAATTTTACCGAAAAAGGAAGCATCGGGATCACGGCGGGTTATAAGGACGGAACCGTTCGGGTTTCGATAAAAGATACCGGCTGCGGCATCAAAAAACAAGACCTGCCGGTATTGTTCCATGATTTCGGGCACAGAAAAACAGGCACGTTCGCCAAAACCAACGAACTCGCGCTCGGGCTTGCGATCTCCGCGAAGATCATAGAAGCACACGGAGGCGGGATCCGGGCGGAATCAGAACCGGGCAGGGGAACGACCATCAGTTTCACACTGCCGGTAAACATGGCCTGACTTGCCCGCCCCTAATCGATCTTCTTCAGATAACGGAAATAATCGCTGTCCGTAGTAAGGATCACTGTGGTCCCGGCGCCTACCGTGTCTTTATATGTTTCCAGAGTCTTCAAAAAAGAGTAAAACTCCGGATCGTTGTTATATGCTCCCGCGTATATGGTGATCGCCTCCGCATCCGCATCCCCCCTGAGGATCTGCGCTTGCTTATACGCTTCTGACGTGATGGATTTCAGCTCTTTTTCCATCCGCCCCTTTATCGCGGCGCTTTTACCTCTGCCCTCGGAACGGTATTCCTCTGCCGCGCGCTTCCTTTCGGCGATCATCCTTTCATAGACCTTTCCCCGCACGTTCTGGACGTAATTGATGTGCTTTACGCGCACGTCCACCAGCTCGATGCCGTATTGCGGCACCAGCTTTCTCGCTTTTTCCAGGATCCGCGCTTCCAGCCCCTGCCTGCCGCTCTTAATGTGTTCCAGCGCTTCCGCCGCAAGAAAGATCGTTTCCGCATCTTGCACGGTGTCAAGAACACGATTGCTGTTCCTTATGACCTCGACCAGCAAATGCCCCGTTACAGCGTCTCTTGTGGCCGAGTTGATGATATCATCAAGTCTTGCGTGCCCTCCTCTTTCGTTCCCAACGGACTGGAGGAACTTCAAAGCGTCATTGATCTTCCACCGCGCGGTCGTATCCACCCATATGTATTTCTTGTCTCCGGTGGGGATCTGGTTGGGATCACCGTCCCAGTCAAGAAGCCGTTTGTCAAAATAGTGGACCTGCTGGATAAACGGCGCTTTGAAATGCAGCCCCGCTTCCGTGACAGGGTCCCCGACCGGTTTGCCGAACTGCGTAATGACCGCCTGGTTCGTCTCCGTGACAAAATATACAGCTCCCGTGACAAAAGCGACGATCACGACAATAAACAAACTCACGGCCATTCCGATAATAGTCTTCATCTGCCTTCTCCTTCCCCCCTGCCGATATTCATCAGCGGCAATATGGAATTCTGCTGCGAATCAACGATATATTTGCTGTCAACTTTAGACATCGCGCCTGTCATCGTTTCCAGATAAAGTCTTTTCTTGGTGATGGCCGGTGCCTTTTTATACTCGCGCCAGGTAGCTATAAATCTATCGGCTTCGCCCTTGGCGCGGTTGACCTTGTCGAGCGCGTAGCCCTCCGCCTGGCTGACGGTCCTCTGCGCCTCTCCTTTTGCCCGCGGTATGATCTTGTTGTATTCTTCCCATGCTTCGTTGATCATGCGTTCGCGTTCCTGTTTGGCTTCGTTCACTTCGTTAAACGCCGGTTTTACCTCATCCGGAGGATTTACGTCCAGCAGTTTTACCGTGACGATCTGGATGCCCGTGTTGTATTTATCGAGAAGGTGCTGTAATTCACTCTGTGCGATGTGGTCCACTTCTTCTCTCTTTGTCATCAGCAGCTCGTCCACCCTGTAATCACCGCAAAGACGGCTCATGACCACCTCTGACAGGTCCCGCACGTTATCCACCGGATTCCTTGTCGCGAACAGCAGTTTTACCGGATCCTTTACCTTGAACTGCACTATCCACCGGACGTCCAGGATGTTCAGGTCTCCCGTAAGCATAAGCGATTCGTCATGATACTGCCTGGGGGAATACTGTGTCCTCACGCCCGCCGACACTGTCCTGAAACCGAACTCTTCCTTGAATATCTTCTTTACCTTTACCGGTGTGACCTTCTCGACACCCAGGGGTATTTTCAGGTGCAGACCGGCTTCGGCCGTCCGGACATATTTCCCGAACCTTTGAATAACCCCCACCTCATCGGGGCCGATCGAGTATATCATACTCTTCAAAACGGCAACGACGACAATGAGAAACACGATCAGCGGGACATACCTGGCGATGTCTTTCCCCGTCTGCTCCATTTTCCTGGCACCCTCCTTGAAAAGGTCCTCAGGAGTTCTGAAATCATCCATGCTCTGTCTCCTTTCTCCGCCGGGCCCGGTCTCAGGACCGCGCGGCGGACGCGTCAATTATACAATCCAGTCTGAAATTCCGCTCTTCCCTTCTCAGATAACAATAAGCTATTACGTATAACGTGGCGTATCCCTTTCTTATCTCCCTGGGGCTTATGGCGCGACTGGAGATCTTGCTGTTCCACATCGACCGGTAGGTGATATTCAATACGCCCTTCTTCCGGATGGCATCCTCTATGATCCCGAGGACAGGCCCGTCGTCCGTTTTAACCGACGCGCTCCGCTGTTTCCGGGGTTCCACGATCTCTCCAACGCTATGTATGCCCCTCTTCCGGAGGATATCC
>DAOVKF010000197.1 GCA_030631915.1 Candidatus Omnitrophota bacterium | reverse complement strand
CAGCCAGTATCCGGCAAGCGTGTACGCGAGGACGTTATGCGGGTCGATCTTCGCGGAGTAATACAGCCAGGGCACGACCTCCTGTATCTCGTCCCGGCCGAGATGGATATGCTCGGTTATCTCTGCGGCCCGGGCTATGCGCAGCAAAACATTAAATCTGCCGGGTTCGGAAAGACCCTTTTCCGCGTGTTCATGGTCAGCTGGATCTATATGCTCGCGGCCTTTGTGAATATGCAGCGGTTTTTCCGCGCCCTTATCGCTTATGGCCATCCCATGGGGGTGATCCTCATGGAAATGCCCTACTCCGCCGTGAAGATAAAGGTCCGCCTGAAGGATGGAAAGGTTGGAGAGGATGGACCTCCCCTCGCCAAGGAACCTGATATAAAAAGGCGTGTCCCTTGTGACGCGTCCTGCCGGAGACATGAAATTATATGTGTCTATCGCGGGGGCCAGAAAGATCACAAGTGTGAGCCATGTCAGAAAGATGAAAAGACCGGTCTTGCTCACAGCCTTTTCCTCCTGAACAGCACGCCGGCGAAATACAGGAGAGCGAGACAATACACCGCCGTGTAAACGGTTATCGCGGCGACCACCCACGCGTCCAGCGGGTCCCACCCGTGCGTTATCCTGACGCGGAGATCAAAGAACTCGAAATGGGGCACGAGGTAATAAGCTATCCCGGTCAGGGCCGCGGCCGTGCCTTTGCTGAACAGCACCGCCTCTCTCAGTGTGTCGGAAAACCCGCTTATAAAAAAATACAGCAGGAAGGAGATCGCGACATTGGCGGACATCGTAAGAAAGACCGAGAAAAACACGACCAGCGAACACACCATGCAGAAGAACAATATGCCGAAGTAAAAGCTCTGCAGGAGAAGGACGGGATCCAGGCTCGCGGTCTCTTTCAGGCAGAAAAGCACGAAGACCGCGAAATACGCGCTGAAAGAAATGACGGACACGGCCACGCCGCCGCAGAACTTGCCGAAGACAAAACCAAAACGGCTGACCGGTTTGGCCAGAAGGGTATAGACCGTGCCGGACGCTATCTCCGAGGGGACCTGTTTCGCGGAAAAAACAACGGCGACTATGAGCGAAAAAAGCATGACCAGCGTATAACCGAAATCCCGCGTATATCTCGATATCCCCGGTATGCTGAAAAAGTTCCGGCTTGACAGGATACCGAGCAGGACGAGCATGAAGATCAGGAAAACATAGAAATCTTTTTTCCGCAGAAGTTCCAGGAGCATGCCGCGGACCATGGCCAGGACGGTTCTCATCTTTTCTCCTCTATTATCTGCAGAAAATAGCTTTCCAGGCTCTGCCTGTCGGTTTTACCGTTCAGGAACCCGGACAGCGCCCCGCTTGCCAGAACGCGCCCCTTATCCAGTATCGCTATGCTGTCGCTTATAAGCTCGACCTCGGAAAGTTCATGCGAGGAGAAGAAAACGGTCTTGCCCCTCTCCCTCAGGGACGTGATGACCTCGCGCATGTTCTTCCGCGAGACCGGGTCCAGTCCGCCGGTCGGCTCATCAAGTATAAGGAGGTCCGGATCGTTTATAAGCGCCTGCGCGAAACTCACCTTTTGTTTCATCCCTTTTGAGAACGTCCGCATGGGTCTGCCGGCGGCCCCGGCGAGTCCGACCAGTTCCAGCAGTTCTTCCGTCCTTTCGGACAACCGCTTTTTGTCGATCCCGAAGATATCGCCGTACAGGCGCAATAACTCCCTCGGCGTGAGATACGCGTAATAATCCGCTGTTTCCGGCATATAGCCTATTTTTTTACGCGTTGAGGGCCTGGAGGGGTTACACCCGAGCGTCTGAACTTTTCCTTTCTGCGGCAGGAGGATGCCGAGCAGCAATTTGATGGTAGTCGTCTTACCGGCTCCGTTCGGCCCCAGAAAGCCGAATACCTCGCCCTTTTTCACGCTTATGTTT
>DAOVKF010000054.1 GCA_030631915.1 Candidatus Omnitrophota bacterium | reverse complement strand
GCCAAGACGGCAGGAATGGCTGCTGTGACACGCGAAAACAACGTAATACCTGTCCCCGATCCGGGTGACACGGGGATCGTAATACATGCCCGCCGCGTATTCCCTGAACTCGGCGTCATCGGGCATTTTTACCGGTTCCGGACGGAACTTGAAATCTATGCCGTTTGCCGATTCGGCGGCCCATATCAACTGCTTCATCGCGGGCGTTTCCACCCGGCACAGCATTACATATTTGCCTTCGCCGGTCCTGATACATCCGGAATTGTAAACACCTCTTGCCGCACCCGGCACGTCATCCTTTGTAAGGATGGGATTACCGGCGTAGCGGACCACGATATCCTGTTTTTCCTTGAAATAAACGATCGGCTGCGTCATTATTCCTCCATCAAGGAGCCGCGCGCGGACCGGGATCCGCGGCTCCTCTTTCTTTTATGTTTTATCCGGCTAAACGGTGAGTATGGAATCCTGGCTCCCGAAAATATTCGCTTCGGTGCGGGGATTAGCGGGATCGGGCATCCATTTGCCATCGATAAAATATTTGTACCGGTGCCTTCCTTTTTTCAGATTGAAATGGATGGACCAATCGCCGTTCTCGAATTGCGCGAGCCTGCTGGCTTCGCCTTTTTTCCATCCATTAAAATCGCCCAGCACATGCACGGATCCGGCCTTTGGGGCGTGCAGAACGAATTCCCTGACAGCCGTGTCCAGTTCGGATTCATCCAGGCCCAGTATCTCGCTGGTCAGGTTGTAGAAATCCAGGGAAGCGGAACACTTGGGATCATGTTCAAAAATGGTCTTCCCCAGTTTCGCGGCCTCCCTGAGGCGCACGCTCGAGCGGACCCTTGAAGAAAGAAGGTACTGCCCGAGTTTCTCTCTTGCCTCCCTTTCCAGTATTTTCGCGAAGTTGGACCGCTGGTCATAGATGTTCATCATGAAAAAAATGTCAGGGCTTCTTCCCGTTTCCCTGTTCAAGAGACCGGCCACCCGATAAACACTGTTCACGCTATTGAACGAAAAATAGCTCAGATCAATGGGCACAAGCAGCATATCCGCGGCATACATTGAATTGAGCGTTAAAAAGCCGAAACTCGGAGGCGAGTCGATTATGACATAGTCGTATTTCGCAAAAAACGGATCGGCCAAAGCGTGGAATAATATCGCCGCCGCGCCGTCCACTCCTCCGAGATTTATTTCAGCGGAGCTGAGGAGCATATTTGCCGGCACGAACGACATCTTCTGCCTGTCCGCAATGACCAGTTCCGCGAACGGGGTCTGCCCGCCGTCTATATGTGAACGGAAAATATCATATGCCGTCTTCCTTTCGGAAGACTTCTTCCAATAACCCAGTGAAAACGTGG
Organism: Candidatus Omnitrophota bacterium; assembly: GCA_030631915.1. Classification (GTDB taxonomy): domain Bacteria; phylum Omnitrophota; class Gorgyraeia; order Tantalellales; family Tantalellaceae; genus DAOVKF01. The sequence continues at coordinate 8,441 of DAOVKF010000054.1, read as the reverse complement.
CATGAGCCTGCGGATCAAGGTCAATAATAAGCGTTTCCTTTCCCACCCTGGAAAGCGCCGCCGCAAGATTTACCGCAAGCGTTGTCTTTCCGCAACCGCCTTTCTGGTTTACGACAGAAATTATCTTCATTTTTCCTCCACATATTTTGTGCTTTTCATCCCACATCGGCCTACATATTGTGGTTTTGTTGAAGTATATCATATTTATTTTTAGAAGTAAATACCCCCGGGGCGTTTTTTTATCCTTGCTACACCGGCTGAAGTAAAATATAATTAAGGACGAAGGAAAGAGAGCCATAAAATGCATGGGGAAAAAGTATACGATCACATAGACCACGAACTGGCCAGGACATATTTCAGGAACAGCTCGAAAAAAAATCCGTCCGGTAAACACGGGAAACCGTTTATCGCGCCAGAGAACCGGACCCGTATCAAGCGGTTCCTGACGGTTTTCATCGGCCTGGGTATTACCGCTGTTCTCGCCGCGTTTTTTATCCGCGGAGGAAAAATAGAGTTCACGGCCGTTAAACCGGAGGCACCCGTCGAAATACCCGCGGTCGAACCGAAAAAAACCGGACGTGTCCGCTCCCGCGAAGATGTTGCTGAGAGAACGCCGGAAAGCTTCAGGGTGTTCTACGACTTTGAAGAGGATAAGAACGGCTGGGAAATACCTCTCTGGGCTGAGGAAAAGCAGGACCATGTCGCTGAAAGGCTCGAACACGTAAAGGGCATGGCGAGTAACGGCCGGGGCAGCCTCAAACTGTCCGTAAGGTTCCCGGGGGGCAGATGGACGGCCGCGCTCATTGAAATAGCTCAATTCCTGGATCTCGGAAATTTCGACATGATATCCGCAGACATATACGCGCCTGCTTCCTGCCCGCGCGGATTAAAGGCTAAACTGATATTGACGGCCGGAAAAGACTGGCAGTGGGTGGAAATGTCGCGCGCGCTGCCGGTCACCCCGGGAGAATGGACCACAATCGGCGCGGATATTGCCGAAGGGAGCATTGGATGGAGACGGACAACAGTCGACATGGGCTTTAGAACAGACATCCGGAAAATAGCGATAAGGATCGAGTCCAACAAAAAGCCCGCGTATGCCGGCCCTGTTTACATCGATAACATCCGTTTATCGAAAAAATAGGACGCCAGGGCTCTTTTTATTCCGACGGACCGGAACGGGTCCATTCCTCATCTTTCGCGGGCTTAATGTAATATTTCCTGTTTTTGATGGTAACGAAATGGCTCCATACCTTTCCTTCCGCCGCCTCACTTCCCTGTATTTCCGATATCGCGTTTGCCTGTGAGACCAGTTCGTCCGTATGATACACGATCGTCGCTTCGAGCGTCTTCGGTAATACCGGGGATTGCTGCTCGTACTCGCCATGATGGCTCAGGATAATATGCTCCAGCCGCAGGCGTAATTCGCCGGGAAAATCCGGGACTTCCCTGACCTTATCCATCAGCAGCCTGTGGCCGATAGAGATGTGTCCGATAAGCCCTCCCTCGACCGTATATTCCAGGTTTTTGGCATCAAGTTCATATGTTTTTCCCATGTCGTGGATGAACGCGCCAAAAATCGTTATGCCCCTGTCCGCCGCGGGGCAGAGATCACACATCGCGCCCACTATACGCATGACTTCATGGGTGTGTTCCAGAAGACCTCCGATATAAGCGTTATGCCATCGCTTGGCCCCTATGCCGTTGCGGAACCTGTCCATAAGGTCTCTATCCTTTATGAAGGCTTCCGCAAGGCTCCTCAGCCACGGATTTTTCATGTTCCTCAAACACGAAATGACCCTGTCAAGGATATTGTCCCGGTCCTCCACCACGCGGACCATGTCCTCATAACGAAAAGCCCTGTCATCCGCCTTTTCCATGGAATCCACTTTCAGCTGTTTATCTTCCCGGTATTTATCGACCGTGCCCCTGATCAGGACCACGTCGCCAGTCTCGGCTTTCTCGTTAAAATTCTCCGCGTTGTCCCACAGGCGACCTTGTATCTGCCCTGTCCTGTCCGATAAAGCCAGGTCCAGATAGGGCTTATCATATTTCGTGAGCTTGAGGTTTTTCTTCCGCAGCACAAAAAAAGATGTTACCTGCTCGTTGACCTTAAGCTCGCTGATGAATTTTTTCTCCATAATGAAAGACTCCTTTGTCCGTGTTCCACGGCCCACCCGTCCCTTGACCCTGCAACGCAGGAACACCGCGCCGGGACGACCGCCTGCCATATTCCTACCAGGGCCCCTCCGCCCGGTGTGGATCCTCCCTGTACGGAACATGGCAGGCGGTCGTTACGCCACGTCCCCTCCGCAACACTACCGCCCAACTCCCAGCTCCCGGGCTCAATCCCCCCAGCAGATAGCGTCATACTCGCATCTCGCGCATCTGACCTTTCCATCTCTTTCCGGCAGCCTGTCGAAGTTAAGCGACTGTATGTCCTTCCAGCGATCCGTTATGACCTGTTCCAGCTCCGAGACCATCTCATCTGTCAGGTCAACGTCGACATTAAAATACTCCCCCTTTTTCAGACCGTACTTTTTCACTGTCCTAGAAACCGGTTCGAGGAACTGAAGAATGCCTTTTACGACCGCTTTCTTCTCCTGCCCGGGTCTCCGGCTTCTTTCATATAATAACTTGTACGCCACGAGCTGGCGGAAATAATCGTCACACCCGTCTTCGGAAAGGCTCCGGCAATTCGCTATCGCCTTGACATGCTCGTCAGGTTTGCCTGTCTTATAATCAATGACCCGGATCGCCTCCTCCCCTTCTTTCTCTATCTTATCGAACGTCCCCCTGAATAATATCCCCCCGGCCAGGGCGATCTCCAGTTTGTTCTCGAGATCAAGCGGCATAACAGGCGCCTTCGACTCCCTGTCATACCAGTCCTTTAATCTCTCCAGCTTGCTCAGACACCCGTTTTTTATCGCGTCGCTTACACCATGATATTTCAGCTCCCGCGTGAATTTCTCCCTGAAAAGACCGAATCCCGGGAACGATCTCTCTTCCATGAAAACAGTGTACACCTTTTCAAGGGCATTGTGGACACAATCCCCGAAGGTCAACTGCTGATTTTTCCTCCCCGGAAGCATAAGAACATTGTCATAAAGGAACTTCCGCCTGCATCTGATGTAATTGTTCAGGCTCGTCGGGTTCAATACAAGCCGTGAGACCATATCCTTCAATACCTCCGAAGTACCGGTGAAAGAATCGCGTGCCGGGCTCCTCTCAAGAAAACGCCCGAGAAACCCTTCCTCGTCAACCGGGGACCCTGATTCGGCTTCAATACCCAGATGGCTTAAGAACGGGCTGACAATGACCTTTTCCAGCGGCGCAGCCGTATAAAAAAGATGGGCCTTTGCCCGCGTGGAAGCCACGTAAAACAGACGCAATTCGTCATAAAAGTCCAGCAGCTTCATCTTGCTCATCTCTTCGACCCGTTCCCTGCTTTTATAGATGTCCGGCGGAAGAGGCACTACATCGGGCTTTCGGCGCAGCGGCCAGCTTTTTTGCTGAAGGGAGAAAGGGATGAATACGGTATAAAATTCGAGGCCCTTGGCCTTGTGCGCCGTGTATACACGCACGCCGTCCTGGCTGGGCGTAGCCAGTCTGCCGTGGACAGGCATGCCGTGCAGCTCCCTCAGCTCCAGTTCCTTCATGAAATCGTCAAGCCCCAGAGCGGGGTCGGCGAGATCCGCCTCCTTTATCATGTTTATAAAGGACACGAGCGACCTGAGGTCCCGTATGCGGAGGATCTTATCGTGTTCATATCTTTTCAGTATAAACCTGTACAGGCCGGTATCCGCGATGTACCTCATGAGCATATCGTGGACCGGCCGGTTGCCGGCATCGATAAGCAGTCTGTTGATGGCCCATGCGGCCTTGTGCAAAGCATGCGGGTTTTTAAGCTTCCCGAGTTCGCGTAATATTTGCAGTCCGTCCGATTCCTCGACAGACGGGGCCGGGAACCGTCCGTTCTCATCTTTCCTGAAACAGGCGAAATGTTCCTGGAACTGTTCAAACAGATTGAACGACCTGAAATCCTCCATACCCTTTTTTCTCGCCGAATTTCTTTTCCCGTTGATAAAACCGATGAATCTCAATATGTCAGGGAGGGAAGCGCCTGTATAATCCGATGTAAGCACTTTATACAGATGGAACGATTTTCTTTCGGTGCTCCCGGTGTCCGCGCCGGCGAGAGCAAGGACATCCAGCATCTGCCGCACGCGCTTTTCCTGACGCATATCTTCCTCTCCGTCCGTCGCGTACGGGATCCCCGCCTTTAAGAAAGCGTCTATCACTCTTAATATCTGCTTTCGTTTGCGCACAAGCACCGCCATGTTATTAAAAGGTCTGGCCCTCTCCTCGTCCGTAAGGGACGCGTCCTTCCTCATCAGATCGGCCTGCCGTTTTATCTGCTCCACGAGGAACCCGAGCTCTTCCTCTTCCGCCAGGAACTCCAGGAACCGGATATCCCGGGTATCGTAAACGCGGCGGGACGTGAAGTTTTTCGCGGCTACGCGTTCCTCTGCCGGAAGCTGCGCGATGATCTTATGTGAAAGGTCCACTATATCGGAGGTCGAACGGTAATTGCCCTTGAGCGCGATAGTCCTTAACGCGGGTAATCTTTCCTTTAATACGCGGAAATTCGATAAGGTCGCCCCCTGAAATCTGTAGATGGCCTGGTCATCGTCACCCACGCAGCATATATTCGGGGCATCGGGGTTGAGGATAGCGAATAAAAGTTCCAGCTGAGCGCCGTTGGTGTCCTGGTACTCATCCACCATGATGTAAGTGTATTGTTCCCTGAACATAGCGCGCAGCTCTTCGTCCTTTGTAAGCGCGTCCCGGGCTATGAGTATCATATCGTCGTAATCGATACGGCCCCGCTCGTCGAAAAGGACCGCGGCGTTCTCGTCCTTGAGTTTCTCGTAATTTTCGTATATAAGCGCGAGCGCGTTCAGACGCGAAATATGCTTTTCTTCAAGTCCGCTCCGGCCGGATCCGAGACCCTTCAGGCCGTTCTTGAATCCCTCCGGGGAAATGCCCTCGTTCTTAAGCTCGCCGATCCGCCTCTCTATCTCCCTGCGGTGGATATACGGCGAACCGAACGGCCTCAAAGGCCCGGCACCATCCACGTTATCAAGAAGGTATTCCATGGCCCTTACCTTCTCGACCTCGCTTATCTCGATCTTATCCCTCACATACTTAACGGCCCCTTCGGATTCAAGTACGATCGAGTTGGCGAAACTGTGGAAAGTCTCTACGTCAACATCATACCCTTCGCGGCCCGCGATCTGGACCAGCCTCTCCCTCATAGCCCGCGCGCCGGCATTGGTAAAGGTGAGGATAAGGATATTTTCCGGACCGGCCTTTTTCTTCCCGAGTATGTTCGCGGCCCGGACGGACAGAAGCTGCGTCTTACCCGTGCCGGGTCCGGCCAGCACCAGAACCGGCCCGTCGGTCATATCAACGGCTTCTTTCTGCTCCGTGTTCAGCGTGTCATAATATTGCGGGAAATCATTCATTGCGGCGGATGAAACTGCTTGAATATGCGTCGGCATTACCCCGTATGGTCATTACTCTCTTTTCGAGAGGAAGATATCTGGAATATCGCGTTCAACGCGAATAAGTTCGGCAGAGATCGCACGATCCTGTCTTCCGCCAGGAAAACGCTTTTTCCGATCTTTATTTTCTGTTCCCTGCAGAATACCCTGAAATCCTTTATGCTCAGGAAATGAAGGTTCGGGGTATTATACCACGTGTACGGAAGAGACGGCGTCACGGGGACATGCCCGCCCAGAAAGATCTGAAAACGCGCTTTTATATGGCAGAAATTCGGGAACCCTATTATAACTCTTTCCCCTACCCGCAACGCTTCCCGGATCGCCTCCCTCGGCCTCTGGACCTGCTGCATCGTCTGATTGAAAATAACATAATTAAAAAGTTTATCGGGATATTCCCTGAGGCCCGAATCTATGTCCCCGTGGGATACACTGAGCCCTTTTTCCACGCAGGCGTAAATGGCGTCTTCGCTGATCTCCACGCCGCTGCCCTTTACATCCTTGTTATCCGTGAGATATTCCAGAAGGTCCCCGGTACCGCACCCCATATCGAGCACCGTGGACCCCGGTTCTATCATATCCCCTATGACCTTGTGATCAAACCTCAATTCTTCCCTTTTCGCGCTTATCATCTCGCCTTTCCCTGTTTGCGCGTTCTATCCAGAAAATGTTTTATGAGTTTTGTCTGTTCATCGGATTCAAGCAGGAACGCGTCATGGCCGTAGTCTGAGGTTATCTCACAATAAGTGACGTCGATGCCGTTCATCTTCAGGGCTTTGACGATCTCCCGCGATTGGGCGGGAGGATACAGCCAATCCGAGCTGAACGCTATGGCCAGGAACCTCGCCCCGATCCCCTTGAAAACATGTGACAGCTTCCCGTCCTTTTGAAGGTCGAAATAATCCATGGCTTTGGTCACATAAAGATATGAATTGGCGTCAAAACGCTTGACAAAAGTATCACCCCTGTAGCGAAGATAGCCCTCCACCTCAAACTCGCTGGTGAATTCATATCCTAACTTCCCTTTTTTCAACATCCTCCCGAACTTCTGGTCCATGGATTCATTGCTCATATAGGTAATATGTCCGATCATCCTGGCCACGGACAGGCCTCTTGAAGGATGCTCACTGCTGTAATAATCGCCGCCGTTCCACGATGGATCCGCCATTATCGCCTGCCGCCCCACTTCATCAAAGGCGATCTGCTGCGCCGAATGTTTATAAGTGGCGGCAATGGGGATACAGGATGCCACGCTTCCGGGATGGTCCACCGCCCACTGCAAGGCCTGCATCCCGCCCATCGACCCGCCGCATACCGACAAAAGTTTCTTTATGCCGAAAAAATCGATCAGTTTCTTCTGGGCATTGACCATATCCCTGACGGAAATAATGGGAAAACTGAGTCCGTAAGGTCTGCCTGTGTCCGGATTCATGGAGTTGGGGCCGCTTGAACCTTTACATCCTCCTATAACGTTCGAACAGACGACAAAATATCTGTCCGTATCAAAGGCCTTGCCCGGCCCTATCATGGGGTCCCACCATCCGGGCGTTTTCTCGCCCGCATGGTAACCCGCGGCGTGAGCGTCACCGGAAAGCGCGTGGCATATCAAAACGGCGTTTGTCTTCGCCCTGTTCAATTCACCGTAAGTCTCGTAAGCTATTTTAAGTTCGGAAAGGGCCACCCCGCTCTCAAGGACGAATTCCTCGCCTTTAGGAAGGTTATACAATTTTGTCACGACAAATTTCCGGTTCCTGGCGTCGCCCATTTTCATATCAAGTCCTTAGACAGCCACGTGCTGAGATACCTTTCCCCGGAGTCAGGAAGAATGACGATGATATTCTTGCCGCTATTTTCCTTTCTGGACGCTATTTCCACGGCTGCCGCCACCGCGGCTCCGCCGGATATGCCGACAAGTATGCCTTCCTTCCGCGCCAGGCCGCGGGAATACCCGCCGGCCTTTTCATCGGAAACGGTTATTATCTCATCTAACAGTTCCTTTTTCAAGACTTTCGGGATAAAACCCGCTCCTATACCCTGGATCCCATGAAGGCCGGGGCTCCCCCCGGAAAGCACCGGTGATGATGCGGGCTCCACGCCAACTACCTGTATCCCGGGGTTTTTCTCCTTTAAAAACTCTCCCACGCCCGTTACCGTGCCGCCGGTGCCGATACCGGCGATAAATATGTCTATCCGCCCTTCGGTATCGCGCCATATCTCCTGAGCCGTGGTCCTCCTGTGTGCCTCCGGATTCGCCATGTTCTCAAATTGCTGCGGCATAAAAGAATTGGGTGTTTCTTCGGCCAGCTCCCCGGCCCTGTCAATAGCCCCCTTCATGCCTTTTTCGCCGGGCGTCAGGACGGCTTCCGCTCCGAATATCCCGCAAAGCGCCCGTCTCTCTTCGCTCATCGTATCGGGCATCGTGAGAACAAGTTTATACCCTTTCGCCGCGCAGGCAAAAGCGAGAGCTATGCCGGTATTACCGCTGGTGGGCTCGATTATCACCGTATCTTTGTTTAATTTTCCGGCGCGCTCCGCTTCCTCAAGCATGGCCAGACCGATGCGGTCCTTGACGCTGGACAGGGGGTTGAAAAACTCGGCCTTTCCGATAATGTCGCCCGGCAAGCCTTTGTCCATCTTCGCCAGCCTGACGAGCGGCGTGTTCCCTATGGTCTTTGTGATATCATCGTATATGCGCATTGTAAATCGTAATTCGTGCCCTGGACCCTCGACTCTACTATGCACTTAGTCTGCTCCGGGACATTCCTACCAGAACGGACGCAACGGTCGTTTGCCATACTCCTACCAGGGCCCCTCCGCCCGGTGTGGATCCTCCCTGTACGGAGCATGGCAAACGACCTTATCACTGACTGTCTGAGT
>DAOVKF010000165.1 GCA_030631915.1 Candidatus Omnitrophota bacterium | reverse complement strand
ATATCAAAGTGCCCATAATTCTTGACACTACTCTTTTTTTCTTCTATTTGATTATTCGCGAAAGATGACGTATAATACGGATTATAAGACCGGAGGAGAAGGAGGAGATCGATGCGGATCGGAAAAAGAATACGGGAACTCAGAAAAGAAAAGAAAATGACCCTGGAAGAATTGTCAACAAAAAGCGGCGTCGCCCTTGCCACGCTGAGCCGCATGGAGAACGGACGGATGGCCGGCACAATGGATTCTCACGAGCGGATTTGCAAGGCCCTCAACACCTCACTGGCTGAACTTTACAGGAAAGTGGAAGATGAGTCCAAGACCGTTGAAGCGGTCACGAGGACCGAACGGATCGAACACTTCAGCCGTGGCGGTGCAGTGAAATATGAACTCCTTGTGCCAAAAGCGTCTGACAAAAAGCTCAGGCCTCTTATCATAAGCCTCTCAGGCGGGGGAGAAACGCAGGAGGAACAGGACAGGCCCGGAAAGGAAAAATTCTTATACCTGCTTGCCGGCGCGCTGGAAGTGAGCATCGGGAAAAAGCTTTTCAGTTTAAAATGCGGGGATAGCCTCTATTTTGACGCCTCGCTGCCCCATACGTTCAAGAACAGGACCAAAAAGGCCGCCGAGGCCCTGTGTGTCATTTCTCCGTAAAATCAGTTACGGGATCTACGGTTTGTGTCCGACTTTGCCTTTTTTGTAAGCCAGCAGGAACGCGCTGACCACGATCGGGTCAAACTGCTTTCCGGAGTTGACCTTTATTACCTGAACAGCCACCTCGGCCAACTTTTTCTGCCTGTACGGCCGGTCACTCGTTACCGCGTCATATGTATCCGCCACGGCGATTATCCGGGCAATGAACGGTATTTCTTCCTTCTTCAACCCCTCCGGATATCCTTTTCCGTCATATCTCTCGTGATGCGAGCGGACCTCAACAGCGATATCGCCCAGCTCGCCTATCGGGTAAAGGATGGCGGCGCCTGTCGCGGGATGCTCTTTTACCTTGGCATATTCTTTGTTCGTAAGCGGCCCGCTCTTGTTGAGAATGCTGTCCGGAACGCCTATTTTGCCGACATCGTGCAGGAGGGCGGATATATGAAGAGTCTCTTTGAAGTTCGGGTATTCCCTGGCTTCGGGCAGGTCCTCCAGCTCTTCAGCGATGGCCAGGGCGTATTTCGTAACCCGCTCAGTGTGGCCGTGAGTATAGGGGTCGCGCGCGTCGATCGTAGCTGCCAGGGATATCGCCGTGTGGATAAACATCTTATGTTCTCTCTCATAGAGAGTGTGGACCTCCAGGACCTTTTCATAAAGGTCCTGGATAAGCTGGGCATTCGAAAGGGCCATGGCCACGTCATTGGCAAGCGTGGTAAAAAACCCTATTTCCTGGCGTGAAAAATCCGTCCTGGACAGCTTCTCGCCGAGAATGAACATCCCCAGCAGCTCTCTTTTGTAATACACGGGAATACCTGTACTGGCCTTCAAAAGCTCCATGTGTTTGATGACCCGGGGAAGCAGTTCCTTCAAGCCGCTCGAGCCCTCAATGACTTTTTTCCCCTGCAGGGCATCAATAAGGTCCCTGTAGTTGATCACGCCGGAATCCGAAATAAGGTAGTTGCTCTTTTCGCTGAAAAAACGTATAAGAGGGTTTTCCATGGTGAGCTTGATAAAGCCCCGCGGTATCTTGTGCCCCTGCCTGCCCTTGCTGTCAACAAGCAAAAAGCAGTTCTTTTTTCTGGAGTACATGAGCATGGCGGCATGGGTGGTCTTTACGTATTCATCGATGGTCCTTATTATCATGCGGATGAGGTGTTCGGGCTTTTTGAACCTTATCATGCTATGGGAAACCTGCTCAAGAAATATCTGATAATCGAGTTCGCCGTTTTCCCCGGTGTCAGGCATCTCGCGCCGGACCAGGACAGCGCCCCCGGCGGTTGTCCTTACTTTTCTGGTTATCCAGTCGTCAAATTTCAGCCATTCTTTTCTGTCCGGCATTGTTCTTTTCCCCCGCCCCGTTTCACCCTGTGGATATTTGCTCCGCCAGTCGAAGGACCGATTGCTCCAGCAGTTCCAGGGAAAGAGGCTTTGTAATATAACCGGCGGCGCCGCGCTGTTTTGCCTCATTCGCCTTCTCGGGATCTTCCGCTGTTGTTATCATTATCACCTTGCTTTTCTTGTCCCTCCTGTGAAGCTCCTCAAGCGTCCGCATCCCGTCCATTACGGACATTTGCGCGTCAAGAAGGATGATCTGCGGATACTGAAGGTCCACGATCCTCAAAGCCTCTTCACTGCTATAGGCCGTGAATACCTCGAAATTCCTTTCCTTGAAAAAATTTTTCACAAAATCGCAGATATCAACCTCTTCGTCAATGATCATTAATTTAACCATGCTCCGGACCCCCCTCACTCAATAATCGATCTGTTCGCGTTGCACCTTAAAAGCTACGGATGTCCTTTTTTCGAGTTTTCCTCTTGTTTTTCTATCCACTTATCAATGGTCGCCTTCTTGAACCGCCAGGAGGAACCCACTTTAAAGGCAGGGACCTTTCCCTGCTGGGCATGTTTGTATATGGTCCCTGTCTTCATCTTCAGGTATCTGGCTACTTCCTCTACGGTCATCATCTGGCTGGCCATATCGCCCCTCCTATATATAATACGATGCGTTTTCGCGAATTTATTGTGTCTTGTTATACTCTGGTATTTATTGGACTGCCCTGTCACGAATTTCTATATAGTGGTATAGGTTCGTAAGCGCT
>DAOVKF010000216.1 GCA_030631915.1 Candidatus Omnitrophota bacterium | reverse complement strand
TGCCCCGCCGGGTACGTGAAAACATGGATGTTGTCTAAGCGCTCCCGGGGAATATCGAGATGATTGAGTGCGTAAATGGTGGCATCATGGATACATGCCAGGTCAAACATACCGATACCCACAAATACTTGAAGCAGTTCATTGTTCCGCAACGCCCGGGCAAGATCGGTCACCGTCTCGGGATATCCCATCTTCGGGTCTTCGGCCCCCTCGCTGCGCGCGCCCGAACCCCAGTCCCACAAAGGCTCCGCTTTCACATTAATCCTGTCGTATTCAGCCAGGGTTGTGAACTTGAGTTCGCCCTTCAGGTACGCGTTGAATGCGGTCGCCACCGGCCCGCCGATATTATTCATCAGAGGGTCATCCTCAAAGACACTGTTAATACAGGAGCCTGTCACCCTGCTGTCATAGTAGCTGACGGCCTTCCGTTCGTCCTGAAGCAGGTGGGACATAAATGTGAGCATCGGTACCCGCAGGTTGTATGACAGGATGAGATCAACGGGCATACTCGTATACTCTGACAACTGCCGCGCGATATCGCGCCTCTTGCCGGGAGACAGAGTATTGCCCTTCCAGAGCGCCAAGGCATATTCGCCCGAGCTCCACGCGCGAACCTTCGTCAGAAGGTCATCCAGGGGCATCTCTTGAAATCGCGGATCGATTTTGTGGTGATACCACGCTGCTGTTGCCATTTCGGAAATGCTCAGAATATGAGGAACGTCCAATCCAACCTGAGACATCATGGTCGCATAGGTAAGGGCCGGTGAAATAAAAATAAGTCCCGCCGGATACAATCCCATATCCTGAACATATGACGAAAGACCGGCAGTTCTGATACCGCCATAGCTCTCACCGGCAATGAAAACCGGTGACTCCCACCGTCCGTTTTCGGTAATATAAGTCCTGATAAACTGGCCGACACTTTCCACGTCCTGAGCAACACCCCAGAACTCTTTAAAATCGTCCCGCGGTATAGCCTGGCTGAACCCCGTTCCGACGGGATCGATGAAAACAAGATCGGTAAGGTCCAGCAGTGTATTCGGGTTGTCTTTCACGCCATAGGGAGGATCGGGAATGTGGATACCGTCGCCCAGCGAAACTGTTCTGGGGCCAAAGGCAGCAATGTGAAGCCAGATAGAGGCTGATCCGGGACCGCCGTTATAACAAAACGTGAGCGGCCTGCGAGCCGGGTTGGAAGTCCCCTCTTTCACGTAGGCAACATAGAAAAAGCTGGCTTTCT
>DAOVKF010000164.1 GCA_030631915.1 Candidatus Omnitrophota bacterium | reverse complement strand
TTATCCTCTCAAAAACATCCGCATGTGCCTCAAGTTCCAGCCCATGGTGTACGGTATGATGATAATTGGAATTTTCATAGGTTGCGGGATCATAATAGATCTCGTTCCTGTTGTCCATAAGATAATAGGACGCGTTCAGTTTGACCAGGTCAAACGAATTATCCTTGATGCCTATTTCGTAATTATTCCCGGTCTGATGCTTCAGATCCGTGTTCAGCACGGCGGGGAAAACGGTTACCGCCCCTGTCCACCAGTCCAGGTATTCATACGCTGACTGAAAAAACTCATCAGTGGCCGGATATCTGTAGGACCGGGCGAAATTCGCGTAAACCTGCGATCTTTCCCCGTATTTATACCCCAGCCCGGCATCAAACGCGATCTCCCTGGGGCTTCTTGTGTTATACGCCGCCGCGGGTTGGAACTGGTCAAAAACATATCCGGCCCATTCACCGCGTACGCCTCCGTTCAGGATGAACCGCCCGGCCGCAAGCATATTATCCGACGCGTATATCCCGAAGGTTCTCTTTATGATGTCCAGCTGTGATTTTGTGAACGTCCTGTCCCCGCTCAGGACCCGGTCTCTGGCATAAAAATAATCCGCGCCGAAAACAAGTTTGTTCTGGAGAGAATCATCAAAAAACGAAGAATTGATCTCACATTGCGGCCTGAAATCCAGAGAAGCGATATGATGGTTTGTCTCGTATTCACTGAAACTTACGCTGAGCGCGTTCGTTCTTCTGGACCTGTACGATATGAATAAGGACAATACTCCCTCGTGCCCCCCTGACTCTCCAGATATCCTGGGATCCAGGGTAAAGTAATAATCCTCTGTTTTTGCCTTGCTGTCCGGAAAACGCGAGCCTTCCCTTCCGTCGTTCTGAATATTTACCGGATACAGGGCTCCGGGCTGCCCGTACCAGTCCCTGTGATACCCGGAGGAAAGATGAATATCCAGGAAACCGGCTGGTTTTATGGTCAGGCTGCTAAATATGTCATCCGCCTCGAAAGCGTTATTGAGCCTGTATCCGTCTGAATCCTGATGTGCATAACTGAAAAAATAATCAAGAAGATCATGCCCGCCGTTCACCGAGACATATTCCTTATGGTACTGGTAGCTGCCGAACCTCTGGGTATATTCAACGTGGTCTCCGGGCGTCCCTGTCTTCGTAATGATATTAATGACCCCGCCCGTGGCATTATCTCCGTATAAAACAGAGTTCGCGCCCCGGATGATCTCTATCCTGTCTATGGCGTTCAGGTCGATCTGAGACAGGTCCGCGCCTGACATGTCGATCTGATTGGTCCTGCGGCCGTCGATCAGAACAAGATAATTCAATAACCCGGCTTCACCGAACCCCCTCATGTCAACGCTGCTGTCCCTGGCGTTCCCGAAATAACCGCTCAGCACAACACCCGACCCCCGGGCGATCATCTGCTGTAAATACCGGGGATTTGACCGCTGTATGTCTTCATCACTTATGACGCTGACGTTCTTGTTTATATTAAAAATATATTCCCTCGTCCTCCCCGGTGTCACCACTATCTCGCCCAGATCAAATACACGAGATAATACCGCTTCCGCGGGCCAGAAGATCAGATCCACAAACCCGTATCGTTGATCACCGCCCTCTTCCGCGCGCGCAAGACCGGCCCCTGATAATACAAAAATTAAAAGTACTGCGACCATTCTCCTTTTCATGGATCTTCCTCCTTAAATCATATCCGGACCCTAAATAACAAAACCCCTGGCATCAATATAGACGCCAGGGGCTGCACCCGTCTTTTTCACCCCGGGTAAACCGAGTTTCCCCGAAAAGCTTCCGCGAACTTTACGGTCTATCTCGACATACAGGCAGGTCTTCTGACTCCCCCGCCCTTTTTAGCCGCCTTCCCGTCCTGGAATTCAGAACAGTGGCTTATTGGCTAAAAGGTTCTCCCTTTTCTACAAAGAAAAGGGCGGGGTCACAGCGACGGGATCGTGTCCGACTTTCACGGACTTCCCTATTAAAATCGCACGATTACCTGTATGAGTCAGTTGTTAGTTGTTAGTCGTTAGTCATTGCTCACTATTCACTAAAAGGACGCGACGGAACCTGGTCCCTTCGGCCAGTTTCCGCGCAAGTTCATAAGCTCCGACAAGCGCGAACACGGACACAAGGTTGCTGATCAGCGTGTTCCTGAGAAACGGCAAAGCGCTGATATAACACGTAATAAAACCCTCCGGGGTGCGCGGGTACCATGCGCGCCATACGCCGAAATTAGATATCGCAAAAAACAATAAAGAGGAACCGCCGCATGTCAGTAAAATATTGGCCGGTGACCTGTGCCTCTTGAGCCACGTGCCGATAAACCCGATAAGCAGAAAAGCTCCCCATGTATAAAGGACCACGTCATGCAACCCCATAACAATGTCGCTCAGCATCATTATTCCCAGCGGGACCCATGGCACGATCCTTCTGTCAAGATACATGCCGGCAAAGATCGCTATAGCGGCTACAGGCGCCGTATTGGGCACGTGCGGCAATAGTCTCATCGCAAAGCCAAGTATTATCAACATATACGCGATCATCTTTATCCTCCTTCGATCCGCTGCCGACAGCCTGTCAGTGAAAGATCGTAAGAACTCCCTTTCCCGCCAGGCTCAGGCCCAGCACAATGCACCCCGCTATGATAACACCGGCACAAATGGCCGGCAGGGCGTAGCGGAACCTTATCTTGAACAAAGTCGCGGCGACACAGCCTGTCCACGCGCCTGTCACGG